>NZ_JBBOYQ010000002.1:0-160339 GCF_038008225.1 Psychrobacillus sp. FSL K6-4615
GTAAAAATCATTGGGTTGCTTAGGCAACTCTTTTTTCTTATTGAACTAAGGCAACAGGTCAGTTGAACAATACATAGGATTCACCGAAATGGAGGAGGAAAAATGAAAACACTTAAGAAGTTTATTTTTTTTATTATAACTTTTAACGTAATATTCTTATCAATCTTAAATTTACAGTATATTTACAGATTTGGTATGGAGGATGATTACTTTTCATCGTTTTGGTATTCTTCAATTTTACCTATTTCTTTCTCAATAATACCATTAGTTTGTTTCAGTCTTAGTTGGTTTATTTCAAAATTTCTTATTCAGAAATTAAAAATTAACTCTATCTTAGGCTCAGTCACAATTCTTTTAATTACTGTTATATTAACCTATATGTTCACAGAAATAATGTTCCATGATTCAATTTGGTCATTTCTAACGGTTATTAGCACTATTTTAACTTTCTTCCTATTTTTCTATATATATAGGAAAGACGGTAGTTTCACCCGCGAGTGTAAAATTAATGGAGTACTTTGAATTGAGTTCCTTGTTGAACTAACGAGTGCTTTACTTCAAGAAGGAGTAAAGCCTTTTTCTTCTTAAGCTAAAGCAGCAGGTTTGTTGAATAAGAATAAATGAAAAATCATTCGATAGGGAGTGTAGAAATTGAAGGTTGCATTTTTTGATAGAGATGGCACTATAATTGAAGATTATTTAGACCATGAATGGACTAGAATAGAGCGTCCAGTATTTATAGAGGGGTCAATTAGCACGTTAAAAGAAGTCATAAAGAAAGGTTATAAAATTATTATTATTACCAACCAATACATTATTAACGAAGGATATATTACGGTTGACCAATACCATGATATAAATAATCAAGTGAAAAGAGAATTAAATAGCCAAGGTGTTGAACTGCTTGATGTCTTTTATTGTCCGCATGGTAAAGGTGAGGGGTGTAATTGTATGAAGCCTAATATTGGAATGATTAAGCAGGTAATTCATAAATATCCTGAAATTAATTTCGAAGAGTCCTTTATGATTGGTGACTCAGCAGTTGATGTAGAATTAGCAATAAATTTAGGAATTAGAGGGTTTGGAATCAGAGTAGGTTCTAATTACAAGAAAGAAAATATATATCAATTGAACAGTGTGAGAGAATTACCACTTTATATTTAATATTATTTTATAGCTGTGCCATCACAAAAAAAAATTCCTTCTTCAATTAAAGATTCGCTATTCGAAACAATTAATATTATTACTGCTTTTTTTAAAATTAAAACCATAACATTGGGTTACTAACTATAATGTAAAAAACTTAAAGTTCGTTTAGATGGTGGGTTACCAACTATAATGTAAATTAAAATTTTTCCATACATCCGTATTTCGTTGCTATTATTGAATTTTGGAGTTACCAATTATAATGTAACTTTACATTAAAGTAGGTTACTGATATATATTAAAAATTGATAAAATAAAATCACCTCTCTTACTGAGAGGTGATTTTTTGTTGGATAGCTATGTTAAAATAGCTGGAGTAATAAGCGAGCAACACGGCAAGTACAGCAAACTCGGGTGAAGTCCTATGCAAAATAAGTGACTACATTTCGTCGCTTGCGGAAAAATATTTTAGTTATATATAAATCTTCTTTTGGGGGAAAAAATGATGAATCGTTATGAATTAATTGAACGGCTGCAGAAGGATAATAAATATGCATATATTCAACAAAATGCTTACTCTAAACGAAATGAAAAAGTACAGGATATTGTTGAGGTCAATGGAAAAAATCAAATAGAAATTAAAAGAGGCAAGAACATTTTTCTTTTCCTTGATACATGTACTTGGCTGAATCAAGCTGAAAAAGGTAACTTTGAGAATTTCCTAAAAATAGCAGACTTAGCTTTGCAACTTGATATCTCTCTTTTAATACCTGAGCAATTAACCGTCGAATGGGATCGGCATAAGGAAGAGAAGGTATACAAACAGCAAGAAAAGACTATAGATGAACTTATAAGAAAAACCACGAGCTTGAGAGATAGAGTTATTACAGATGAAGTCCAAAAACAACAACTTTCTGACTTAATTATACAAGCAACACAATTTAAAGAGGAGCAGGTCAAGTACGTTGGTGGGCAAACAATAGCTCTAGTAGATGAAATAATGGATTTAGGTAAGAGAATCAAAACAGATGAAAATGTATTGATACAAGCGGCACAATGGGGCCTACAAAATGTCCCTCCCTTTGCTCCGAAGAAAAATAGTACCGCAGATGCTGTGCTATTTTTTAGTATAATGAATCATGTAGAACAGTTTAAGAATCCAATCTTATATTTTGTTACCGACAATAAAGAAGATTTCAGCGCATCACCCCAACCTCCTTTGATGTATTCAATGCATAATCAGTTCATTAATTATGCTACGGCAAAAGGTATTGAAATAAGATATTTTATCATTTTGGAAGATGCATTAAATCATAACGTTGAAGAAGTAACCGATCACGATTACATTAAGGAATGCGAAAGACTTTACCAAGAGCGTTTAAAAACTCTCCCTAAGTGTAAGGAATGTGGAAAATTGAAAGTTAAATATTTTCACAAATGGGACGGAAAAGGTCAAAAAGTCTTTTATAAATGTACAGTATGTCAACACATAGAAGAAACGGACATTTATGATATTGATGAATTTTATTGATTTTTATATAAAGAGGAAGATTTGAAAATATATAATTAGTAAATAAGGACTGCAAATAAATAGTTCTAATGTATTGATTAACAGAGTGTGTTAATATATTCCTTATATTAACAAGGAGATGTAAAAAATGAAGAGAATTTCAATATTATTTTTACTTGGATTAACGTCATTTTTGTTAATTGGTTGTAATAATAAAGAAGAATCCTTAGAAGATGGCATTCAAAATAAACAAGATGAAGTAAAATCATTAATTTCAGAAAAGGGAATTTTTGAATACGTTCAAGAAGGTATTGAATTTGAACAATTCGATTCAATAAAAGACGAAGATGAAACTATATTCATGTATAATATTTTACTTCCTGTAAATTCGTCATATTTAGAGTTAAATTCCTCTGAACAATATTCATTGCTAAGAGATTTAACACAGGAAATATTTGAATTACAAGGTGGCAGTTATGGAGAGAGCACACCAAAAGGTATGGCGATAAATGGAGCAAAGATAAAATATCAGTCTTTGGTTTTAAATTTTGACGATAACAAGAAAAATAATTATAAAATAAGTTTAAATAACGAAGAAGTAATAACATTTATGTCTGATAATGATGGTGAAATTAGTAATGTTATTTTTGCTACTATTTCCGATGAAGAATATGTGATTTTAAATTCTGGAATGATATTGCGAGAAGGTGAATATGTAAGGCAGGGACAGTGGGTATTTACAAAATCAGATACTAATTTAATACCAAACCAGACGAACGAACCTAATCGAGAGATTATCATGGATAATCAAACTAAAGAATTTTTAGAGTGGCAAGTTAAAAGCGGAGAGTGGAATAAGGAAGGTAAGTAAAGTAAGTAAAGGCTCGCTGTCAAAATGAAAAGAGAAGACAACTCAGCTGAACAACTTTAAAATTCTAGAAAGAAACCTTAACCCTATTTTATAATAGGGTTTTTTCTATAGAAATAATTAGTGGTATTCGTAACTTACCTGTATTAGTCCATCCTCTAGATTTCACTTTACATGCATAGGGCGGAGTCCTCGAAAACAGTACATCTTTCACTTCTTTAGTAAATCCGATATTAACACTCCCCAAATAATTACCCTCTATATCTGTTAGTTGAGCTGTTAATGGTCCAAATGTAACTTTAGAAATAATACAATCATGATAACTCCAAGCTATTATTTTTTTCCAATAATCTGTTCTTTTACCAATAAGATACGGTGTTTTCAAGCGTTTAGCGACGACTCCCTCCATGTTATTTTCCTTCATTAGATTAAAAACCGCTTCTCCCTCTGTGTGAATGTATGGAACTAAGTTAATGCATGGAGAATCTATGTTAGCTAATACTTCAGTAAGTAGTGCTTTTCTTTCTTCTAGAGGATACCTTGTTATCATTTCACTTTTATAGGTAATAATATCAAAGGCCATATAAATTATTTCTTGTACTTTATTCCCACTAAAACGGGACATAACTGCTTCAAAATCATCCGGTGTTTCTGTGCCAGGAGCTATTAGTTCTCCATCAAGTAAAACAGGAGTACCTGAAAATAGGAGTTCTGGAAAACGGTTCGTTGTAATCGTTCCATGACGTGTATAAGAGTAGTCATTCCCTACTAATAGCCTAATTCCATTATATTTTGGCTCGAAAATTGTCCCATCTTCCGTTGTTGCTTTTTCTTGGTATTCCAGTAGCATAGGCTTCACGATTTTCATAAGATATTTCACCTCACCTCTATTGTTTCCAACTTAAAAATTACAATTCACTAAGTAAATGAGTAAAATTAGAAATATTTAATTGTTGTAAAATAGAACGTATGTTTCTATAATGAATAAGAAGGAGGGAATAAATGTGCGTGCAAATATTTTAAAGACGATGCAGTTTAACCAAATATCTGAAATGATTTACATGAAAGAAAGCGGGGAAATCAGCAAACGAAGGGTAAAATTAATAAGTGCAAGAGAGAATACATTCAGAGCCTATTGCTTTCTTCGAAAGACCACAAGGATTTTTAAAATAGAAAGTGTACTGGCATTTGTTCCTGTATCCGATAGGGAGCGTGTGGTTGTGTGATACAAAAAAATGGATGGAATCAAAAAGAAACTTCAAAATATGTAAAGGATGTTAGAAGAAACGTAAAGTGGAAAACCGCAATGATGTTACCAGAACACGTTGTTATGCTTAGAGAATATGGTACGGAAATAAAGAGAGAACCTAAACCTGATTTGAATGAATGGGATTTTGAAGCGATACAAGACAACCTTCAATTAGCTATGCGTTCAAAAGCTGATACGAAAGTAAAACTGTGGAGAGATGGACAGTTCTCCTATAACAGAGGAACTGTTGAAGGGATTGATATAAAGAGAAGAACATTAGAGTTGCAAGATCCCTTTTATTTGTTTTCTATCAAAATAGATGAAATAGTTGATGTGACGATAATGGATTAGAAAGTTAAGAATAGCATTAGGCAACTCAATTAGATTCTATGGGAGTTTTAATCACCCCTTTTTAAAGTATTGCAAAATGTATATTTGTAATCTGAAAGTATACTAAATTCAATACTGGTTATAATAGTTAATAGTTCTTCTTTTTAATTTATAAGTATTTTCATAGAGTATAAAATTATGAAATATTTGTAAAAAAGATTATACTATTAACATATACGGGGAATGGAGTGAATGGGTTGACTACACAATTGTTATTAGGTAAAGAACAGGTTTTAAAAGAGGTAATTACTCTAGCGCAAGATTGGAGACAAAAGTACGACCAAGCTAATTTTTATGGTGGTTCTCCAGAAGAAATAAGAGAATTCCAAAAAACTCCTGCCGCAGCAGTAATACAAGATGCTCAAATAAAACTAGAAGATTATTTATCGAAATTAAGTTTTGATGATGTAAAAATGTTGCAAACTGTTATGTATCTTGGTAGGGATAAGGATTATGATAGTAAATTAACCCCAAATGAAATATACGATGATTATTTAAGATACATTGGGGGAAATGGTTGGAATACTAAGGAAATAGAAATAGGACAAATGACAGAAAAATTACCTTTAGGTGAATATTTAACAAATGGATTGAAGATACTGGATATAACAATTTAATATAAAACATAAAAAGCAGTACTAAATTAGGAAAGTCCAACTTTTTATGTTGGACTGCCTTGCTAAGATAGAGTCCTGCCTTTATTGAAAATATAGTAAGCTTTAATAAAATGTGTTGCAACTTTATATGATTTTCGCTAAGATAAAGTTAATTCAATAAGAGAACGAATGGGAATACCCCACTCTATACATGAACACACGTCTAAGACGTGTATGTTTTCGTGTGTAGGGTGGGGTTTTTCGTCGTTGTTGAAGAACACCATTAATCGATAGGAGGTCAACGCATGAAAAGAAAGTTAAAAGGTCTTGTAGCTGGAGCATCGGCGCTTTTGTTTACTGCATTTATAGGCGCAAAAAATACATTAGCAGCCTCTGGAAAAGTAACAGATGCATTCAGTACAGCTGGTATTAAAAAAACAGGGGATATGTCCGGTTTTTTTGCTGACTTAAATGGTATTGTCGTTGCAGTCATGACAGTAGGGGCGTTTTGGTGTATTACCTGGCTTATTGTTGCGGGTATGAAATTAGCAGGCAGTAACGGTAATCCTCAAAAACGTAATGAGGGAATCGGCGCACTATTCATGGTGTTATGTGGACTGTTTATAATTTATAAATCATTCGACATCGCAGCGTGGGCAACTGGAATTGGTAGCTAATGTTCTACTTTAGCTAAAGCACCTTCCTCTTTTGAGAAGGTGCTTTTTCTTCATAACAACAGGAGGTTTGAGTTTATGCGATTAGAAAAAGTACCAGTTGATATGTCTAGCGAACAAAAAGAAATTATGGGAATTCTATCGAAACGTCAATTAGGCTATTTGGTCGGTGGAGGTGTCATTTTATACGCTTATATTCCGTTTATCTTTAAGTTAATGTTTCCACTAGGGTGGTTGTTTGCTTTCATTTTTTCGCTAATTACAGCTTTTCCGGTACTAGCGATTGTTGGATTCTTTGGTTTTTTAAAAGTATCTAAATTAAATATGAACAGAGATGCCTATTTTCTTATAAAACTGACCAAAAAGTCTCAATATGGTTCATGGCGAAAAGGATTTTAAGGAGGAAACGGTATGACAGATATTTTAGTATTCGCCGCGCTCGGATTAGGAATATATGTGTTTTATAAAATCATGATGAAAGAGCCGATTATTCCAGGGCGTGGAAAAAAGAAAGTTACCACTAATGAACAACAGTTCAACAATCAAATGAAAAATAGTAATAAGAAAAAAAATGTAGTAGTGGACCCGTTAGCAGAAGATGAAGCTGCTCCGTTCGGAGAGTTATTTCCAGAGGTTCTAGACATCGATAATCATATGGTGCATTTAGAAAATAACCAGTTTGTCATGATAGCCGAAGTAGAACCAGTTAACTACTATTTGTTAGACCAAAGTGAACAAAATGGGATAGATGCTATTTTTGAAACATGGTTAGCACAAATAAATTACCATGTTCGCGTTTACTTACAAAATAGATATGTAGATTTAACAGATCCTATCAACGAGATTCAAAAAAATATGGACTTAGAAGATGATATGGACCCTTTGGCAAAACAGTTTGGTGAAAATATGATTCAGTCTTTGAGAAGTTGGCAAAATGCTCAACCACGATATGAAACAAAGCGTTACATATTATTTGACTATCAAGTAGATCCAAAAGAAATCAAAGCAGACGACCAAGAGGATTTACAAGAACGAATTCTAGATAAAGCATTTAATGAGTTACACCGTCGTGTGAATACAGCTAAATCCCAGTTACGAAAAGCGAATATGAAAGTGCAATTACTTTCTACGGATGGTATTTCGGAGGTGCTCTACTACGCATTTAACCGTAAAAAAGCTGTGAAAAATCGATATAGAGATATTGAAGGACAAGAAATGCATTCTCTCTATGTAACAGCAGACCAATCAGCTGAGCAAATTGTTCGAGTGAAAGGAGAAATTGAAATTGTTCAAAAAGAAAACCAAACAGTTTAAAGCTGAAGAAGTGCTAGAAGTCGAAGAAGAAATTAGAGAAGACGAACTTCAGATAAACATGAAGCCTAACATGTGGGATACTTTTTCACCCGATGGATTGAAAATAAGTGGAATATCCGATGATTACGGAGTTATTAAACAATCATTAGGAAGTAAAACCTTCTTCCGTCCATTTTACATACCACGAGACGGCTATCCTCGAAAAATGATGACTACGTGGATGAATAGTATAACGGCTAGTGGAGAAGTCGATATGATGGTGGACATTCATAAAATTGGTAAAAATGATGCGATCCGTATGCTCCAAAGACAAAACACCATCATTAAAGCAGCTTTACAAGCACAGTTAAAACGGGGTAATCAAGATTCTATCATGGATCTTCAAACAAAGATTGCTGATACAGAAATATTGATGGAGGAAATTCAATTTGGTGAAAATGATTCCTACTTGGTTTCTACCAAAGGAATGATTTATGAAGAGACGGAAAGAGGTTTAGATAAATATACGGAATCGTTAGAGGATGAATTAGCATCTAAATTTTTCAAGTTGACTTCGACTTGGGGAAGAATTAAAAAAGGATTCCGCTCGAATACTCCACTTGCATTCAATGAAATTAAAGATTCTCTTCGTAACCTAGACCGACGTTCTTTAACTACTTTTGCCTTCTTTATAAGTGGGAGCGGTAAATTTAATGGCGGTATACCAATTGGAATTAATCGAAATACAGGACAAAAAGAGTTTTATAATGCTTTCGGTACGGATGAATCTCGTCCAGAGAATTACAATATGGCCATATTCGGTGTATCGGGTTCTGGAAAATCTTTAGCTATGAAATTGTTATTATCTCGTGAGACAACAGGACTAGGGGTATACTCTCGCTTAATTGATGTAGAGGGAGAGTTTAC
This sequence comes from Psychrobacillus sp. FSL K6-4615, assembly GCF_038008225.1. NCBI lineage: Bacteria > Bacillati > Bacillota > Bacilli > Caryophanales > Bacillaceae > Psychrobacillus > Psychrobacillus sp. FSL K6-4615. The sequence continues at coordinate 8,654 of NZ_JBBOYQ010000002.1, forward strand.
TAGAATCGTAAAACGCTTAGGTGGAATAAATGTAAGTTTATCAGAAGAAAGTAATATTGTTATTAATCCATTAGCTATCAATCTGTCGAGCATACCTTATGATCCAGAAGATGAAGAATTAGAATTATTGGAAATAGACGATAAGCGAGAAATAATTGAAAAGAATGGCAAAAGATTTATTTCTTTCGTGCCACTTCGAGAAAAAATTAATGAAGCAACGGAGTTTTTTGATATTGTATGTCGAGGGAAAAATCAAGAAGATGATGGGTTATCGGTGTATGAGCGGAACTATATTGAAGAAGCTTTGAAATATTTATTCGGACCGGATGGCTTTAATTTCACGACACACCCATCTTCGTTATTTGAAGAAAAACCTCAAATGGTAGATGGAATGCTTATTCAATCCAAAGTACGTAAACCAGAGCCGACCTTAAGCGATGTTTATAACTATTTGATTACGCATTATAAAGAAGAATACACTGCTAAGCGTTTAATCGCTGCTATCCGTCCTTTTTTACGAGACGGTTCCAAACCTATTTTTGACGGACAAACATATTTAGGAAGTAATCAATCCATAGATTTACATTCTGCTAGATTAGTTAATTTTAATATTTCTCAGATGGAAGAAGGTTTTTTACGTCCAATCGCTTATCACGTTATCTTGAATTATGTATGGGAGTATTTCGTAAAAAATGCGGATAATGCCCACATGAAAAAAATAGTATATGCCGATGAGTTTTGGACGATGGTCGATAATGATCAGACCGTTTCATTTGCAGAAAAAGTTGCTAGAAGAGCAAGAAAAAGGAATTCAGGCTTCAGAATCGCATCCCAAGATTTTGTGCGAATACTCGAATCGAAGAAAGCTCGTGGGGTACTGCAAAATACACATACGTTCTTCTTCTTGCGTCAAAACAAAATTGATTTAAAGCTAATTGAAGAAAACTTTGATTTATCTAAAGGGGAGATTAATATCCTTTTCCAAAATCCAGATAAAGGAGAAGGAATATTACGTCAAGGTCGTTCATCCGTATGGTTGCAGACAGATCCTACACAAGATGAGATTGAATTTATTGAAAGTAATATGGCGGTATTAGAAGAAACAAGACAGAAACGTGCATTTACAAAACAAATGGTATAAGAAATAAGTAAGAAAGGAGGCATCTAAATGGGTGAATTCTTTGGGGGAGTAGCAGATAAGATCATTAGCATCTTTGAATCCCTAATCACATGGATGTTTAAAAGCTTATTAGAACCATTTTTAGGTTTAGCTCATTTAAAAGACTTGATTTTCGGCACTAAAGGTGGCGATTTAATATGGGGAACATTTCAACCAACGGATCTTACAGGTGCACTCGTGCCAACTTTCTATTCAATGGCAACATTGGCGGGATTTGCATTCGTAATATTTATCGTCATTTATGGGATGCGATTAGCGGATGCGAGTAGAAATCCGCTACAACGGAATGAATTAATCTCCTTTGTAACTGATTTGGTGATGGTGTGTTTAGTATTGTTCAACCTTCCGCTATTGTACGACATACTATTTACTATCAATCAAGGAATAGTAAACCTCTTTAGTGGGGCATACGAAAGTAACCTTGATAAGTTAACCCTTGGTGACTCCTTAGATGGAGAAGACGAGGGTGGTAATGGAGTATCGGACTTAATTGGTCAAATAGCTGTTCAATTAGTTCTATTAGGTCTGAGTATATGGGCAAATTTCTACTACTTTATGAGAAAAGTTACATTAATTCTCTTAATGGCTCTTGGTCCTTTAATGATGGTATTTTACTTAAACCAACGTTTTAGAGGAATGACTGGAGCCTGGTTCAAAGAATTGGTGGGTTCCATATTCGTCCAGTCTATTCATAGTTTAGTATTTTGGGTGATTGCAGCAATTTCCGCATCCAGTGATGGATTAATAGAAACAGTTATCGTGTATGCAATCTTTATTCCAGTTTCTGAGGGTCTGAGAAACCTAATTGGCATGGGTGGTGGAATGCAAGGTAACCTATCTAAAGCAGGAGCTATGATGGGGATAGGGGCACTTTCTGGAATGTACGGCGTAGCCAAAGGTATCACAGGAGGACAAGGTGTTGTAGGAGCGCTTAAAAATGGTTATAACGGCATTAAAGGAAAAGGCGGAAACGGTAATGGTGCAGAAGGTACAAGTGGTTCAGATACATCGGACGACACATCTTCTATGCTGAAAAATCATGGTGCTGAAGCCGGAACGGATGCAGGCACTACTGAAAAAGCCGAAAAAATGTTACAACGTGGAGACTTTTTCAGTAAAGGTGGAAAAGCAGTTCTTGGTATGGCTGGTTCGATTGCAGGTATGGGATTAGGCCCTGTCGGTTCTATTGCTGGGGCTACTGCAGGTTCTGCAGTCGGTGGAGTAGTAGGGGGTATAACTGGGAGAGCCGGTTCAGCAGCATTGTCAGGATTAGCGGCAATACCAGGACAATTTAAAAAAGGTCGTGAAGCAGGGCTAGATAAAATGAATGCTCGGAATGCTGACCTAGAGGATAATTTAGCAAATCAAATGGCCGACCATGAGTCGATTGCTTGGGCTAAAGACAATAAAGAATCTGTCATGAGTAATCTACAAGAAAGGTTTCCAGATGCTTCACCGCAAGAATTGGAATCTAAATTTAACGATATTCAATCTGCTCAACGACAAAAGTTTCATCAAGGAGCCAAAAACTCCATTGCATCAATGAAACAAAATGGAGAAAACATGGCAAGTGGTCAGAGTATGGTCAATGCTTCTTCTCAGGCAATGGCTGACCAATGGGGTAAAGATAATCAAGCAAGTTTCTTTACGGATTATGATCAAAACAATGGGAGAAAAACGGGTGAATCACAACAAGATTATCAAGCCCGTCGAATGTCTGCATTTAATGAGAAAAAGAGCGGTGTTCAATCTGCCTTTGAACAGGCAGGTCAAGAATATGTGAAACAAAATGCAGTTGATGGTAATGAGCCAATAGCGAAAGACAAGTTCCATGAACATATGAGTTCAGCGGTAGGAGGAATGCAAGGTTTAGGAAACGTATCTAATCTTTCGTCTGCAGGTAAACAAGCGGTAGATCATGTGACCGGAGCGAGTATCTTAGCTTCAAATGGAAAGCCGAATACTCCGTTTGTTGTTGGAAGTCTAGCTAACGCAAAAACTAATCAAATGAAAGAAGCTTTTGTTGCTCAACAACAATCTGCTGGCATCAGTGTAGATTCTGCTGAGAGGGATTGGGACAATAATCATAAAGAGAGTGTTCATGCGCAAAACGTACAAAGTGCTCAAAGTACACTATCTCAAGCTTCACAAGGTATTCGATTCCGTGCAAATAGCGATTCAATAGGAGCAAAATTAGAAGATAAAACAGTTGGAGTCATTGCGGGTGTAGGAGCAGCTACGGGCATTACGAGTATAGCAAGTGTTGCTAAATCGATGGGGCAAGGATCTGTAGCAGGATTTCAATCTAGTGATGCACAAGGTTTCGGAGGCAAGGTTGTTTCTGCAATACAAGGTGGGTATTCCGAAGGAGTTCAACAATCTGCGGAATTACAAGGCGGTATGGTACAAGCACAGAAAAACTTCCAAAATTCACTAGGGTATGCAGGTGGAGTCATGATGGGAGCAAAAGGTTACCGTATGGGTGCAACAGCAGCAGCTAAATTCGCTTCACCATATCAACGACAAACACAAGAAGCTATCCAGACACCGAGTGAAGTTATCCAAATGGCAAGAACAGTAACCGATCCAAATGGAAATCAACAGATTGCACCAGGAGCAATTAGACAAGTGATTACTCCTAATGAATCTTATATCGAGGTACAGACAAAAGGTGGTTCTACAGAGATTGTTTCTCGAAAAGGTTCTGGACATAGTAAGTTGAAAAGTGGAGAAGTAGTTTATCAAGATTTATCCGTCATGAACGATTCTCTTGTACCTGTTCAATCAAAAGGTAGTCAATCGTCAACTTATCGCTTAGATAGTGGTGGTGCAAGAATTCCTTCTCACGTAGAAGTGGCACAAGATCCTTCGTCTTTATTAAGTAGTACGCTTTTAGGTTCTAAAAAAGCTGCTCCAGTTCAAAAACAACAAGTTCCTATATTCAATCAAAAAGTGGATAGCGGTAACTTTAAAGTAGAAGAAATAAAAGCACAAGGTCTTTCTAATCCTAGAGTAGTGGTAGAGAAAAACAGACAGTTTGTAACGGCTGAAAAAGACGGTATATCATACAGGGTTTCTCCTGTATTTGCAGGAGATTCACGTTTAGGGTCTTCTCAAACCATCGAAATACCTGTTCAAGCAGATGGTGCTAGATTAGCAGTGAAAAATTCTGTTCCAGATTCAGATGTAGGGGCTCTTACTTCATCTAACCAAGCCTATTATTCGTCTAGATCAGTAGAAGGTCTGATAATCAGTGTCGAAGATATGATGGATTCTAAGCATATGGAACATGCAAGTCAATCAGCTGAAAAACGAAGATATCTAGATCAAGTTAGAAGAAAACAAGGATTGTTGGGGTGAGATTGTAAATGAATTCACCAGAAGAACAACAAGAATCCATTGTAGCCCAAAAAGCGAAAGACTATGCGAAGAAAAAGGGTAAAGCGTTAGGAAAAAAAGCACTCAAAAAAGCAGCTAAAGTAGTTGCTAAAGCAGCAGTTAAAGTTGGGTTTGCCATTGGTAAGTTCTTGGTAACTTTGCTAATGGGAACAGCAGGACCAGTTATCCTAATAGTAGGTGGTATTTTATTAGCTATCTTCGTTATTTATCTTGCGGTTAGCATGATTTTCTCTAACAGTCCCGAATCTTTAGAAGGAGAGGCATTAGAATTACGCAACCATATCGTACAGGTTGCGGATTCTACGGTCGATATGTCTAGACCTGAGCAATTACCTTATCGAGTACCACATGAGCTTATTATTGCCGCATTGCAGTTATATAATTCGGGGAATGTAAGTCAAAAAGAGGCAGCTTCGATAATGGGGAAAACATTAAAACCTATTTTCACTTATGCAGAGTTAGAAGGTTCAATAGAAGCGGAAACAACTACTTGTGTAAATGGTAGTTGTTCCAGTTCTACCACTTCTACTCCCTTTATCTTAGAGCCTTTAGAAAGAGTAGAAGCTTGGGATAGAATAATGGAAGCTACCTTTACTCCGCATACGACGGAATGGCAACAAGGAGCAACACAAGTTTCGACAACAACTAGGTCTGTAGAGAAAACGGATGCTAATGGGAAGGTCATACCAAACGAGTATGCAGTAGAAACAGATGTTACGACGGTTACAACCAAAGTACGTTCCCATACATTTTTGATAGATGAAGTGGTAACAGAAGATTATTCCCACTACGATAGAATGCTCGCGACAGAACCATTCTCTTACGGGCAAGATGATAGATTTATAGTAGAAGCTCTTTATCAAGCAACAGATAAATACATTAACTATACTGGTTGGTTAACAGGAAACTCGTTAATCGGTTTTGATGGTACTGTTAATCCAGGAGCAGGTGTTCCTCCAGAATATATGCAGTATTATTTAGCGGCTGAGAAGAAATATAAGGTCGATTGGTATTATTTGGCTGCGATCCATTTCGTGGAAACTGGTTATTCTACACATCCTACAATGGTATCCAGTGTGGGTGCTGAAGGACACATGCAGTTTATGCCTTGCACTTTTGTTGGCTGGTCCTACCCCGCTTGTAGTGGGAATGGGGGGGCTAATATCCCCGATAGTATTAAATTGAATCCAGGTAAAATAAAAGATTATGGTGGCTATGGAACAGATGCAAACGGGGATGGTAAAGCAGATCCGTGGGATGTAGCAGATGCAATTTTTACAGCGGCAAACTATTTAAGTAAAAGTGGTTTTTCTAAAAATATAGATAATGCAATTTGGCACTATAATCATTCTTCTGCTTATATAGAAAAGGTTAAGAAGAAAGCAATGGAATTGAAAAATGAAGCTAAATATTCAGGTGGTGGAGAAATACCACAACTCGCACCAGGTTCATTTATGCGTCCTGCTGTTGGTGGAGTTTCATCAAAATATGGGCCTCGTAACTTAAAAAATGGATTCCATTATGGTACGGATATTACCAATAGTATTGGAACTCCAATTGTAGCTATGGCGGATGGGAAAGTTATTAAATACCATACAGGGTGTCCACAAGTAGGTTCTTTGAATAGTAAATGTGGAGGCGGATGGGGAAATCACGTATATATTGAACATGTAGTACAAGGACATAAATTTGTAGCAGTATATGCTCATTTTTCAAAAACAATGGCGTCTAATGGTCAAACAGTAAATCAAGGACAAGTCATTGGGTTAATGGGTGCAAGCGGAAGTGTTACTGGTCCCCATCTTCATGTTGAATTGCATAAAGGGTCCTATAAACGTCCGAATAATGTATTAAATCCTGGTTTATATATTCCATTTTAAATAGAGGAGGAATATTAATGAAAAACAAAAAACTTGGTATAGCTATTTTCGTCGTAGGACTCCTCGTATTACTCTATTTCATATTATGGAAAGAAGAACCAACCAAATTGACTGAAAAAGTCGTTGTTCCTGTGGATACAACAGAAGAAATAACAGAGGTCATTGATGAATCAAAACAAATAGATGAATTTATTTTGTCAAAGATTCCTGGTGGGGATGAGGTTTTCTTTAAAAGAGAACAATTTACCGGACATTCGCATGATGTAACTACCGAAGAATTACGAAAAGAAACTATGCAATTTGTCTATTCAGCTTTTATGTTGCAAGATGTTGATCAACTAACGGTTGCTTTTTCATCTGATTCCATTCGTTCTCTAAAAAAAGGTACACATACGGTAATAGATTTACCAAAAGTATTAGCAGATTTTCTGAAACTAGTGAATCGTGAGGGACTTCTGGAGAAGTTAGAATATCAATTTAAACTAGATGAATATGATAGAGAAAGCAATAAAGGGCTCTTAACGCTCCTGTATAGCGATGGCATACAAATCTTAGTAGAAATAGAAATACAGCCAGTTGGGGATGAAGAGCATCGTGCATTTGAAGTGATTACCCCATTATCAGAAATTGGAAAGTTATTTGAATAAGAATATACATTTGTATTAGATGTATCATTCTAACTTTAGATCAAATAGGAATATAGGGCATGTCTTGAAAATGTAATATAATTCAAGATATGCTCTTATATTTTATACACGATATTTTATTTGCTATCTCTTATAAAATCTTTTATGTAGCAATAAATGGTATGATTATCCTAAAATAAAAGTAAAAGTATTTTTGATACATAGTAGATTTTTAGAAAGGGGAATGTATATGTACGATAGGCTTTCTATAGAAAAAAGAGAAGAACTTCTATTATTACTTACTGCAGAACAACGTGATTTCTTGATGAAGGAATTGAAGCGTGGCAGACGTACCATTTTTGAAAATGTAATGAGGGATGAAAAGATATCGGCAATTAAGTCAATCGATACTGAACTAGAAGAAGATGAACTGCTTGTAATCGATTGGATGATTATTGACTTCGCAGATTATGGATTGGGAAATCTCGCTGGTCAATGTGCATGTGGTAGAAAGTTACGCTATCAGTTCACCGTAGAGCATCAGCAAACAGGAAAAATCATTCAATATGGAAAAGACCATTTAAGTGTATTTCTAAACATTGATGTGAAGGATATTAATGGGGTAATTAATGAATTAGATAGGTTTGATCATGAATTGGATGAATTGCTATGGAAGGTCAAACATGGGGAATATGGATATGAAGTTTATGAAAAAATACAAGATAAAACAGTTGTTTCCCCCAAAATAGTAAAGCATATAGAAGTTAATGTTCCTCTACTTGATCGGCAAATGAATCTATTAAAGAAGTATCTTGAAAAACAATTGGAAGCTTTACTAGAAGAACAACGGGAAATTCAGATAAAACTTGAATTAGAAGAACAGCAACAAAGAAATGAAAAAATCGAAAAGCTCATACAAGAGAAGAAAAAAATAGAGGATATGTTAGAAGATGAACGAAAAGCTAGAAGTGAACTAGAGAAAAAGAGAAAACAACAAGAAAAAGAAAAAGTGTTGCTTGAAAAGATGGAGCAAGATGCAAGACTCAAAGCAACTATAGAATTAGTTAGACAAGGAGCGAAAATAGACGAAATAGCTTATTCGCTAGTAATGAATGGGGTAAATAGTGCAGTAGAGATTAGTTGGATTATCGTTAAGAACTTTGATGTGGATAAGCGCATTTCAATAGGTGACTTTGGTAGACCGTATATTTATTTTGACATTCTCATCGCTTTGTCGAAGCAAGTTAATAATGGATATCTGCTAAAGGATGAAGCATCTGATGGGGAAGATTGTATTTTCTATGTAAATCCAGAGCCAGTACAAGGTAATAGTAAAGATAGTGAGGAAATACAACAGGAATTTTCATTATTTTAGGCTATGTTAAAGGTAAAGGTTGATTTAAGATGCACATGAAAAGTGAGCTGGAAAATGTATTTCCCAGCTCATTTTACTTTGATGTCCTTTTTTATTAAAGCACTCCGTTAATGACACTAATCTACATTCTTTATGTGTTCTACTGAAATACAATGTTAATTCTATTCTAGTCTTTATTCCAGCAATATTGGCATATGACCAATCACGGTTAAGTGAATTTTCCATTTTCAACTCCTACTTATTTCTTCCTACGATTTATTTTTCTCGCATTACTTTGAATTTTTTTCTTTTTCCGTTTTTTTCTATATGTATCATTAGGTTTGTTATTTTTAGTAATTTGTCTGACTTTTTTCTCTAATAAATCTGGAAAGTAATCTGTTGTTCTTCTTAGAGGATGACCTTGCTCAACTAAACAGTTTTTTCTGGTTTGATAAATTATTTCACCTATTCCCAAACAGGTCCTAAACAACTGTAAACATTCTATAACAAATTCACTGAGATATATCTTCTCTAATTCACCTTTATTAATAGTTCCTGATGGGTAATAATTTATCAGCTGGGTTTCTATATCAAATTTATAACTTCTATGACCTATAGCATTTCTTAATCTATTATCTACTTTAAGAGCAAACAGTACCTTAAATTCTTCTAAAGAGTTAATAAACTCTAATTTTCTTCCTTTACTATTCATTTTTGTTTGATAATCTTTTAATGTCTTTATCTCTTTATTAACATTTGGGTTCATTAGATTAAAATCATCTCTAACTAATAAGTTTTCATATGCTAATATCAAATCGAAAATTTCAGCAATATCTTCAAAAGTATCAATATAAAAATCCTTTATATCTTCAAAATCTACTGTAGTCAGACCCATTTTTTTTATAGCTTCATCTTTATTTTCTGGTTCCTTATAAAAATCCAAGCCAATCACAGGAAGTATCATTGGAAATTTCTCTATGAACTTACACATAATAATATATATTTTTTCTTCATAAGTATTTAGCTTTGGGCCAAACATTAAATATAATTCTCTATAAATTTTATGATCTTTATTAAGTAGTTTTTTTATGGTTTTGAATATGAAATCCGTTGTTACGACAAAGTAGTCCTGAAAAATAGGTTTGAAAAATCTTATATTCAACATATGAACTGCTCGCAAGTACTCTAGTTCATTATCAGCAGGAAAATTAGTTTTATTTAAAACTTTATTTAATTCTTTAGGTAGATATTTATAATTCTCACTAAGCCAAAGCTCATTTATACGTCTTACAACGGGCCAATTATTTTTGATAGAGTTTAGAAAATTGACTATAGTTCTTTGGAATTCTAATACATTATAATCTCCCATTGTAAAAATACCACTTTTGAAATAAGGAGGAAAATAGGTATCAGAACTTCCAGTATATGTTCTTAACTTTTCAGTTAGTAGCTCACCAGATACTTCGATTAAAAAATCAGGGTCATTCTTCGCTTCTACTTGTGTGACATTATTTAAATCAACTTTAAAAGTTCCTTCCTTCTGGTCTAAATTAACTTCACCATAAATGGGGATATTACAATTGCTACATTTTATTCTCACAGGATATTTTTCTAACCAACCTAACTGAACCTTAATTCTAGTTATATGTTCACAAACATTACATTGATAGTCACCAGTTACATTCATTTTTAAATCCTCTTTCTATTTTGTTTTATACTTCCAGTCTAATGGGATTAATACATCTCCATTTCTTTGAGGTCTTTGACTCTTGAAAGTGATTATTAAGATACTTGCATGATCTAAAACTATGATAAGGAAGCTAGGTCCCCATTCTATTTATTTGTTTATTTCTTCACTCTCGTTTATTCTTTTCCTTCTTCAATCAAATGCCTCGTTAGTTTAAGTGAACCCTTTCACAATCTTCTATTTATTTTAACATAAATATCCAGTTCCAATGTTTATAGGAAAACCCTTTTATATATCAACCTTTTCCCTTCACATAGCCATTTAAAAAAAGATAGGGTTCCTTTGATATAAAGAGGAATCCTATCTTTATTAATTTGAAGGTTTACTAAAACTAATCCCTTTCTAAAGAAAGGAAATTAATTTATGGTATCTCAACTTCTATAAACTTCATATTTCATTTGAGTCCATGACTTAAAATGGCGAACAATAGTCATGTGAGAGGGTAACTTTTCTTTGTTAGCAACTTCCATCCATTTAGCCACAGTAGGAGGGGTGTCGGGGAAATAAGACAATATCAAACGCTTTAGTTTGTTCTTATCCCACACCATAGTCATTGTTTTTTGTTCCACTATTTCAGTCCCTAAATGACGTGTAAATGTATAGTAAGAGGGGAGTTGGTTGGTTTTAGCGAATGTATTCCACTCTGAAATAGACGTGAATTCTTCTTTGTATCTATCTAAGTATTCCAATAGCATCTCGTCTGTATATTCAGGTGGTCTACTCTGACCCTGCTGTTCTAAAGACAACGCTTCTTTTACTTTGTTCCAAGTCCCAAAATATTTAATAATCGTTTGAGAATGGGGAAGGTCATGTTCCTTGCTGTAAACATTCCATTTAGACATACTCGTCAAATGGTCTTTATGGTTTTGAAGTAGTTCAATTAACTTTTGCTGATCTAATGGATACTTTTTGTTTCTTGCCATGGTTTCCTCCTTAAATATCTGTAGCCAACCATTTTATAGCCCATTGTTTTCCTACTTTTGCATACTGAACTATTCTTTCTTGTACATCTGCTTGATATAACGGTGCAAAAGCCTGAGCATTAGGTGTAGCTTGTACATATTGATTATACAGAGTAAGTTCTGATTCATCATAAGCAGCAGGAATTAAGTAAAGGGCGATATGAGCCTCTTTAATTGCTGTTTTTACGTCTTCTCGTGTTCCAACTTTCTCAAAGAAGGAATTAAGCTGCTCCGACTCCATTTGGTAGATATCTAAATATTGAGTAGAAAGGGATTGCATTTGAGCATTCTCTTTAATTTGCGGTACAATTTCAAAACCATTCCAAACAAACTCGATTTCTATAGCTGGCACATAGAGTGGTTCCGTTTTATAGCGTTCATTCTCATGATTTCCATTCAAGATAAGATAGTTATACAAGAAAGGACTTCTGTGAAGATAATCTGGATTAATTCGCACAACGGAATCTTCTGTATAACAGTCGTCTAAAAAGTTCTTAGAAGCATAAGCAGGAAGTGGATTCGGGAACAATAGATAATAAGAATGGTCCTCATTCTTAGGTTTACTACGTTTGTCGTGATTGTGAGCAATTAACCAGTTGCGATCATCAGAAACAGATGCAACAGCACGATTTAAATACTTGTGTAATGTCTTTTTTTGCTCCATAACTTGAGAAACCATTGTACTCAATCCGTTATACATAAGATTGGAACCATTTCCTTCACGTTTTAGTTGCTCTTGAAACAGTTGGAACATCCGAATGGTCTCTAAATCACTTTTGTAATTCTTCCATAATGGTTTAAGTGTTTTGTCTGTCTTATACTTGTTTTCCATTGTAGTAGGATGGATAATGCCATTCTCGAAATCTTTCTTTTTAGCTTTCTTATCTTTTAGATGGAAGTAAAGACCAACAGGAAGGATAATTGGTGCAAACAAGATAAGGATACCGTAAGAGATGATTGTTAAACCTTTTTTGGTATTCCCGATAGCAAAGAAAGTACCAATGGCAAATAAGAGCAAAAAGGCAATAAGGGCAAAGAAGAAACTAACCATTGCAATAAGAAGTAGGACGCTTAAAGTAGTAAGAGCTGTCAATTCACTAACTATACCGACACGGTGAGCCATATCGACGAAACCTAACTTTTGAAATACTGGATAAAACCATTCATCCCATTTCCAAACAATGAAGAAGAGACTTAAAAACCCCATTAATCCAGCCATACCTGCTGAACGTTGCATATTGTATTGTTGTTTGGCACTCGCTAACCAAAGTAAATCCTGTAACATAAATTCCACCTCAAATTCTATTTGCTTTAATGTAATATATTAATATTTTTTATACGTTAATTATATCGTATAAAAAACCTTTAGTCAAAGGCTTTTCGAACAATCTTTGTTAAATAACTCAGCTTAGCCAAGTTTTAAAGACTATAGAATCTTAGCCGATTATATTTGTATGGGGGATTGGTTTAAGATGAAACGTAAATATATATATATCGGTAGTTTGTTTATAGTCATAGTCTTGTTTGGTTGGATGTTATTTTTTTATGAAGACTATAGTAATTATAGTTATGGCAAGAATAGTTATGAATTTGATGCTCAGTATGGACATAAATATGGATATGACCTAACTGATGCATATGAAGCTTTTGAAGAAGCAAATGGGTTTTGGGATTCAGAGGATTACTTGGAGAAAATTGAAGAGGAAATGTACGCTTTTTTAAAAGAATATAGAGAACAAGGAAAGTATCCTTATGATCAGTTTCCTACTTACACTAGAATACTCATTAAAACTGAGCGGTTTGGTGATGAATCGTCCCTTTGGGTGTTGGAGCATGAAGCTATTGTAAAGGAAAATAATGAACAATTCGAAAATAATATCAAGCTAAAACCTCCATATGTAGGTATGGATGCGAAGTACATTTCGAAAACTTCTTGGGGTCCTCCTACTAGCACTGATTCAGATATTGTTACATATCAGACGCGTGGTTTAATTGCTTATCATTGGATTGAAGGTAAAATACATAGGGTAGCTTATGTTTCAGAGGGAGAAGTATTTAAAGTTAGTTACTGAAGTTTTATATAGTGAAATTATTTATAGTGTTAGAATGTGACAGTGGAATCTTTAACAATGTACTTTTTGAATAAAGTAAAAAGAGCCCTTTCTCAGTAGGACTCTTAAATAACGAGCGATTCATCTGTTGATGTGTCGTTTTTTGATGTCTTTATTCTTTCTGCTCCTTAGATTTATCCATCCGTTGTAATATCTCTCGTTGGTCACTTTGAGAAAGGTTGGTGTATAAAGCAGTTGTTTCGATTGTATTATGTCCTAATTGATCTCGCAATCCAATCATACTACCATCGTTCGCCATCCAACTATTTGCAAAGGAATGACGCAATTTATGGGGGCTAAGTTTTTTTCCTTCTAAATATGATTTTGAGTATTTGCCGATAATCGTTTGTATCGTTTCTACAGCGATTGGGTTTGCTTTTCCGCCATACTTCGTTAGAAACACAAACTTGTTACTATCTTCCGGTTTATATTGTTCCTCTCTCACGTCTAAATAAGCTCGTAGGTCATTGGAAGCGGTGGGGGTGATACTAACTGTATCTAACTTGTTACCCTTCCTTAAAACGCTAATATCATCGTTTTTTAAGTCAATATCCGTTAATAGTAATCCTGCTAATTCATTTACTCGAATACCGCTCCCCAGGAATAAACTGATTATCGCAATATCACGTAACTGGTCGCGTATAAATCGCTTTTGATGGCCAGGGGAAAGAGTGTGTATGTAACTATGTTTAACGTAATCTACTAATCCATCCATTTGTTCTTGTGTAAGTATTGCCGAATTAATTCGTTTTGCTCGTCTTGCTGCAGACTCGGATTTTTTAGGAGTCTTGATCTTCGACATAACATTGCGATAGAAGTAACATTCGCCATCCTCATCTTCACTTTCCTCTGTTAAATAATTAAAAAGGGACTTTAATGATTGGATAAATCGCGTTACGCTAGCCTCTGTGCGAGGGAGGAACACTCCTTTTTGTTTTTCTATCTTTTCTTCGGTTAGCATTTCAATAAAAAACTCCATACTTTTCTTAGGTAGCTTTTCTAACACTTCAATTTTCACATCTTTATTGTCAGTGGCATCGGAGAGTTTTTCAGAACGCAACCAATCAAAGAATCGTTTATAGTCATGCAAATAACCACTGATAGTAGTGGGGGAGTTGCGATTACGTTTCTTGGCCCGAACAAAATCTGTTACATAATCGGGTAGTTCTACTAAAGCACGTTCAATATGTTGTTCTGCTAAAATTACTTTTCTTGTTGGAGCAGGCATAATTACACTTCCTTTAAAAATCATTATAATTAAGTTTAAGCTTAATTGAATTTTAGCTTAATTATAACAGGTTAGTAGAATAGTAGAAAGAGGAGGGGTTATGTGCTAAGTTTGTTAAAGGGCAGCAAAGTTAGGACAAATCGTCCTAACTCTGGTGTCCTGCTTTTGTGGACAACAACTTGTGGACTATAGGTATGAAAATGTTGTTATAGAGCCTTTTGTATTATCCAAATATTCATGTCCTTCTACAGGAATAAAGTAGGATCTCAAAAAGAACACACATATTAATTTTATTTGAAAGAGTCTAAACCACTTATTTTATACATTAACAAGTGGATTATTCTATGTTATGGTCAAAGAGATTTAGTAAATGGTCATCTAATACCTGTATACTGAAAGAGCATAACTACATAAGTTGATGATAAAATCTTTGTTTTTTCTTAAAAAGTAAATAAAATGATTTATATAAGAATTAGTTCAAATTAAGATAAGGTTCGAATGAATTGTTAGTGTAAAAGATTAATTAAGAGGAGTGAAAATTATGTTAAATGAGCTACAATTTGAGGCTGTAATTGGTGAAGGTGCATTTGCACACGTGTCAAGATATGTAGATAAAAATGGTGATAAATACGCTGTAAAGAAATTGAAGAATGAATCTAAAAAGAATGAAATTGATGTAAAAAGATTTAAAAGAGAGATTGATATTTTAAAGGCAGTAACAGGTGAGCCTAATATTGTTCCATTAATAGATTTTAATAAAGAAGAATTGTGGTATATCATGCCTTGTGCAGAACAAAATTTACATAAATATATTACTAAAAATAATCAAGATTTAGATATAGATACTCGTATAAATATTTTTGAGCATATTATTGATGGGATTTCGATTGCGCATTCTAAGAGTATATTACATCGAGATATAACTCCAAATAATATTTTAAGAATAAACGGTGAATGGTATATATGTGATTTTGGTTTAGGCAAAGATTATTCTAAACATACTCAAGGTGGTTATTCTTCAGTTCAAGGATATGGCAGTTTTAATTATGCAGCACCAGAACAAGTAGATAATTTAAAAGATGCTAATATACAGAGCGATATTTATTCTTTGGGGAAAATACTATACTTTATCCTTACAGGAAGAGAACCAAGGGATATAAGTGATGTTCCAACATATAAATTCATCATCAAAGGAGCAGCTTCTGAAAGAATAGAGGATAGATATGAAAATGTGTCAGTTTTAAAAAAGGAATTACTTAAACATCAAGAGTTGTATTCAAAATTGAATAACCAAAATATAGAGAAAAATACAGTGAGAGAATATTTAAGTAAAGAAAATCCTATTGACTCGAATGAACTTTATGAAGTAATTATGAAATCAAATATATACGATCATGTTTATTACGATTTTATAGAGCCTATAATAAACTATTTCGAAACAATTAGTAAAATATCAAGTTTTGTATTATTTATTGGGGAAGATAAAGCTTTAGAATTTGTAAAATTATTTATTGTAAATATTAATAAATGTTACGAGCAAGTCGGGTGGCCATTCAGTTCTTTAAACTCATTTGGTTATTTCTTAAATAGATTTTACAAGGCAACACCTCAAAGTACAGCATGTCAATTAGAATGTTTGAAAGAAATTTGGGAGTTAGCTGCGTGTCATGATCAATGGGCTATACAGGATTTATTTATTGATATTCTATCTGGCAATCAAATACCCGAAGAAATAGCAGAGGATTTTGCTTTTCATATTTTACACTTAGGTAAGTCTTTTATTAAAATGGATAAGTTGAATGTAGGTAGAATTCATTCAGAAATTATCGTAAGAGCAATCCAGTCTCTAAGAGGATAACTATGGATAGTTAATCGAATAATATATCTATTCACTTGTGATGTAAGGATTATAAATTCAATATATAACGAAGTGAATTTAATAAGTAACATTAAACAATTTAAAACCACCTATCTAATTTTAGTGATAGGTGGTTACTGTATTTTATCAGAGCAAAATTATAGATGCACTATTCTTTTTCCATTTTCATTTTTCAATACTTCATTGCGAAGGACCCCAAATGGTTTGTATCGTTTGACCTACCATCGCTAATACTTCTTTTTTTAGGATATTATCTTGAGCATTGACATATTATCTACTCACTTTCTTAAATTTTTTATTGGATTTCTGATATTTCATCTTTAATGTAAAGTGATAGTTTATCCTCGGGAAGTGTATAAGCTGAAGCAGAATTGACAACGTATACTCTTGCTTTACCTCTAGTAATTTTTCCGTTTACTTCTAGCTTGTTCAAAGGATACATCAGATAATTTGAGAAATGTTGGTGGACCTTGAACGGAACGATTATTTGTGTAAGTAACATTAATGGTTTTTTGATTTACTCCTGTAATAATTCCGATATTTCCATCTTTAGATTCCACAATCTTTCCAGGTAATACATTTTAAAAAGTAAGGGCATTTGAGTCATTAATTGAATAAGTAATTTGTGGAAATATACCTATAGCTAATATTTCTGTCATTGCTTTTTTAGCATTTTCTAATAGTTCCTCATTTCAGTATATTTTATTGATCTACAATTATATTTAAACTAAATTAGTATTAAGCGTAAACTTAATTATTAAAATTTTTTTTAAGTTCATAGAGTAGTAATTTCATCCCCTCTTGACTTACAAAGAATTCTGGTAGGAGTTCAATTAAATTTTCGGATTTTTTTCCTGTTACTGCACAACTTGTTTTATAAGGTTGGATTACAATCATATCAGAGGATAGAAATATCTCAACCTGTGGATTTTTTGTATCAATAGTATAATGTCTTTTTAATATTTTCTTTGGAATACGTAATTTTCCATCCTTACTTAATCTTAGAATCTTTCCAGTAAATTTCATGAAAATCTCCATTTCTTGTTCGTAGATTAAATAGCAACCCATCCTTCTTTAATCGCTAGTATGACAGCTTGTGTTCTGTCATTAACTTTCAACTTTACGAAGATATTAGACATATGATTTTGAACTGTTTTTTCCGATATCGTTAAACTCTCTGCAATCTTTTTATTGTTACTTCCTAATACTAAGTTTTCTAATATCTCGTATTCCCTTTTGGTTAATATATTACGAGGGTCTCTTACTTTCCTCTTGGATGTTGTGAAATCGTCTAGGGTACGTAATTTGAAAAATTCTTGAATTACAATATTTGTTACAAATGGGTCGAAAAAATTGAAACCATTATCGACTGTTTGCATTGCATGCAATAATGAATCGAAACCGGATGATTTTAACACTATTCCTTTAACGCCTACACGTATTATTTCTTTTACATGGTAATCTTCTATTTCATTTGCAGTTACAATGATCTTTGCGAATGGATACTCATACATTAAGTACTCAATGCTTTCTATGCTTTGTTGAAAGTTATCACCTATCCCTAATACGAACAAGTTAGGAAAATATTTTCTGTATAAACAACTTATTTCAGTTACAGGTATGTCCTCGGGAACAATAACTATCCCTTGCTCCGTTAAATTGGTACTTAGAAGATTTCTGTAAACAGTGTCTTGCTCTACAATAACTGTATTCAAACTACCACAACCCCTTCTTTAATTGTTTGCGATTAAGTCTTTTAAAATAGAAGTGTCAACCGCCAGATAACAAAAATAACGCTTAATAAACCAAGCACTCTAAAAACAATTGTCTTGAGAACGGAAAATACTTTCCAGGCTAGATATATACCAATGATATAGAAAACAATTGTTACCAAATCATTCAACACTTAATACCTCCCTAATATTTATTAACTAATATAATATAATGATATGTTATAAATGTTAATATGTCAAACAGTTAGTCCAAAACTATTTATTCTCTTATTTTTATGGTTAATTTGAAATTCGCTGTAGGATTCATCTAACCAATTTAACAGGACATCAGCTAGTGACTCTTTGGTTTTTGGAATACTATTTGTCAAACTGTTGTTAGGAATAACAACTTGGATAGCCGTATTTAGCTTAAATAGATTACTTTTACTGTCTGTATTTTGGTAAGTACCAATATACGGCTTAGCATGTCTCCAGAAATTTTCTTCAAATGCTATATGCAATGGAAATAGCAGCAATTTATCAGTCAAATAATTTAAAAATAGTGATTCACCTATGGAAATATAAACACTGACAACGTTGCATTGTTTAAGGTCTTCCTGTAGCTCTACATAATACATATCAAGATACCACGCTAACCTTTTTATAATTTACGACTGTACGGTCGTTATCTAGCGAGAGAAATAATTGGTCATATAAGGAGACCTCCACAACTACTGATTTTTCCAATACTGATATCACTAAGCCTTCAATTAATTTCCCTTTCCTCTCAAACGCCACTATGTTTCCAATAGCTGCTACTACCTGTATTTGTTTTTTCATCCCGTATCGACTCCCTTTTAAAAAATAAAAAAGCACCCAAATAAATTAGCATTAGCTAGTTTATCAGGGTACTCCTGGTTGAATATATTTAGTTCACAAATGAATTTATGATACTATTCTATCACTTAATCTATCATCTTTCCATTTTCATGTGGCAATTAATAATCCTTCTTCAATAAATCGAGAAGGCTCTACCTCTTTATCACGATGTCGTTTCGGAGCCGAGATATACAAAGATTCTTTTGCTCTCGTAACACATACATAAGCTAACCGACGTTCCTCTTCTAATGCTTCAAGCGGTTCTAAAGGTGAATCTTCTCTCTTTTTCGTATCAAGTGATGAAGCATGTGGTAGGATTCCTTCAGACCAACCAATAGCATACACGACTTGAAATTCTAATCCTTTAGACGCGTGAATAGTCATAAGACGAACTGCCTCTATATCAGGAATTTTTCTTAACTCTTCCATCTCTCTATTCTTATCTTCTACTCGTTGAATAAAGGAAAGAAATGATTGCGTATTAGCAAACCCTCTAGAAGCCTGTTCAAATTCATCCAAGATTTCTGCAATAACCTCTTTGTGAATGCTAATCGTCTTTCTTCCATCGACTTCTAATTGACTATCGTAGCCGATAACTCCTTTACGGATCTCTCTTATAGCTTGTGGAGCTGTCATTTCTTTTAAATCGTGTAAGGCATCCACTTTTTCAAGTAACTTCCGTTGTTGAAAACCACTCTTTTTATCAGCTAATCTTTTTAGTGCTTGATTAACGAAGTCATTTGGCAAGTTCCCCAAATAAGGGCCAGCCACCTCATCAATCGTCTTTTGCATATCCGCTTTACTAATATAAAAGACGGGTGCTGCTTCAATCATAGCATCAACATCCAGCGGATTATTAACCACTCGTAATAATGCTAAAATGGGACGGATAAATGTATTCTGATAGAAGGATTCGTTTGATTTTCCATAAGTAACGAATGGAATATCTGCTAATATCAATCTATCGAATATAGCCCTCCCTGTAGCATGCGTTCGATAAATAATCGCAATGTTTTTTAAGGAAGTACCATCTAACTGCTTATCTTTAATTTGCGATATTATTTGATTTGCCTCTTCCTCACTATTTTCAGGAGTCGAATAGTATATAGGTATAGGTTGCGATTTTACCACTTGCAAGGTTTTCTTAATCTGCTTGGTATTCGCATGGATAATGTTATTTCCAAACCCCACAATAGAAGGGACGGATCGATAGTTAATATCCATAATAACGCGAATACTGTTGGGATAGAATTTGTCGAAATCCACCATATAGCGATAACTAGCACTTCTAAAACTATAAATGGTTTGTGAATCATCTCCTACTACGCACAAATTGTTATATGGCTCTGCTAGTAGTCGAATAATTTCATATTGAACGTAGGACGTATCTTGAAACTCATCACACAGAATATATTTAAACTTCTCCTGGTATATTTCCAATACACTCGGTTCATACGTAAATAGATAATAGGTTTCTAGCAACATATCATCAAAGTCATATAAATTCTGTTCGTCTTTCATTTTCTCATATGCTGCATATACATCTTTCAACTCTTTCATAATCGGAGTGGAAATATCGACTTGTGCCGGACGAATCATTTGATTCTTCCAGTTAGAAATAATACTAGCTAATGTTTCAGCTGAGTATTCATCTTGAAGTCCCATTCTCTTTAAAATAGATTTTAGCATAATATGTTTTCTTCGTTCAGACGATAACACGCTAAAATCATATCCTTGTTCTCGCAAAATACGTAAGCATACAGAATGATAAGTACCAGAGGCAACTTCTCTACTTGCTTGTCGGGTGATACCTGGTATACGAGCTAATCTTTCCACCATCTCCACACTTGCTTTCTTAGTGAAGGTAACAAGTAATATGGAAGAGGGATCTACTTTAGCGGTATGAATCATGTAACCGATTCTACAAGTAAGTGCAGTGGTTTTACCTGCTCCTGCACCTGCTATTAGTAGCACGGGACCGTTCACTGTAGAAACAGCTTCTTTTTGAGAAGGATTAAGGGATATTCCGTAATCTGAAAGTAATTGAAAATAGTATTCAGAGTCTCTATTCGTTTCATTTGGTATATATATATCTGCTAATGGAGCAGTTTTTTCAAAAGATTTTTCTAAAGTTGTATACATATATTTTTCTCCTTTTAAAAACAAGACCAATAGAAACTATATTGATCTTGTTTTTTGTATTATATTAATCTCTATTCCTCATTAGGGAATAGATCATTGAATGTTGCCTCTAGTATAGCTAATCTTCTATTTCGTTCCATTTCCGTTTCATTTTTAGGATGTTGTGGAAAGGATACAATAGACGTTTTCTCTGTTTGTGATTCAATAACATTAATGTTCTTTTCTAGCCATAAATTAATTATTTTTAACTCATTTTCTTTATCTGCATCTAATTCAATGCTTTTTGAGTGAGTAATTACCGTCTGGATAATAGTTGTATAATTTCCGCCTGATCTCTTGAAAGAATTGTACCATTCTAACATGAGTTTATTGAATTCATTATAAGTTAAGTCCCCTACTTCTATTTCACTGTTTAGATATTTTTCAAATAAACTAGGAAATTTCGACTCTACGCTACCCGCTGATAGTTCTATTCTGTTTTTCATAAGCTACTTCCTCCAAATACAGTATTGTAAATATACATCTCTCTTTAGATGACTAGGAATTAATAATTTCCGTCATTTGTGATTAATTTTCCCTCCGCATTGTATAAATACAATTGGTTTGCATTTCGTAAGGCACGATACGCTTCTCTGAAAGATACCGGCATATGAAAGTACTCCTCCAAGCCCGATAAAAAATCATAAGTTGCAGCTATACGTGATTTATTAGAGAGTTCTTTAAATGCTGATAAGTCAATTCCAAAAAAATCGAGTGAAGTAACATCTAAAATTTCCTCGTCATCTTCATCAAATTCATTAGTTGGTAGACAAACATAGAAGTAATTTCCCTCTGAATTTCCACCCCAAATTGTAAATTCTTCTTGTTCACCGCTTATACGATTAAGTAAAGTAAGATTGCCAACTTCACAACAATCTTCCCATTCCTCATAAACGGAAGTATTCAACACGGTATAAACATGTTTGTCGGTAATGGTATAAACATTCTCCAATTCTAATTGATTCTCCTGTGTTGTTGTCATTGTAAAAACACCCTTTCTCAAAGTTTTTATTAAGCTTCCTTTACTTGTTGGAACAAAGTATATTCTGCTGAATAGACTGCTCCATGTAGTAAGGCAAGTTCCTCTTGTTCCCTAGCGGATACATAGCAATGTTTATCTTCACAATGCACCAAACTAGCTGTTAATACGGGACTAAGTGTGTTCAATCGGAAAAATGAATCTGTTAAATATGGATTGTAACTAACCCCCATATCAAGTTCAGATGGTTTTTCCCCATTAACTCCCAAAATAGTTCCACGGACTACTGCATGTACTTGTTTTTGATTTTTTCTAATAGTTAATTGACGGCCACTTTCAGAAATGATGAATACACAATTCGATAAAGTAACCTTCGAACAATGCGCCAGAACCTTTTTGGTAATTGCTGATCGAATGCTGTAACCATTATTAATATTCAAATTCCGGTACACTTCTACTTCTTCTCCAAAACGGATGGTTCTCCCTTTGTACGATTTGAAAATCATCTCACTCACTCCATTCACTTTTTTATTCTTTTATCCGATAACTAAAAAAACCTTTTAGGAATGCGGAAAAAACAAAAAAAGCCATTGGGGGTTTTGTTTTCTCATAGCAAATAAATGCTAAGATCACAAAATGCCCAAAGGCTTTTAAATGTTCATCACCGCAGAACCTAAAAGGTTTGCCTAAAAATTAAAATAAAAGAATATACCCCTATTTTACATTAATTTAAAGGGTTCATCAATAATAGAAAGAAATTAAAAGTAGACAAGGAATATAGCATTTTTATAACGAGATTATGCTATTATCCAAGAATGGCTACTATTTGATTTCTTCGTTCTTTTACTTCTTTGATCTGTCCTTCGTTCATACTACTGCCATCAAGCACAGAATCAGCTAAATCATATTCCTCTAGTGCTAAATCATATCTACCCATTGCACAATATATATCACCTTTTCGAGAATATGTTGAGGAATGCCAGGAAATATCCCATTTACTGCGTTCTTTAGCGAGTCTTGTATATAATTGTAAAGCTACGTGGTATTCTGATTCTTCATATAACAAATGAGCATAGATTTCTTGAAGTGTTTCTTTTGTTTCTTTAATAGGGTTAATATCGTCTAGGGAATTAAATGCTTCAGTTCCTTCATATGTGTATCCATAAAAAATTTCTTGAACTTCTTTTAAATAATCAAAACATTTTTCAATTACTTGTCTCTCTAATTGAGATTTTGGTTTCTTATTTTCAGTTAAGTCAAATATCGATTTTGTTCTTAATTCGAGCATATCTTCATTTTCGTGTTGTAAGAAAGACACAAAAAATTTATATATATGTATCCAATCACGTTCCTCATAATATCCTTTATAACCTTTTCCGAAGTAAACGTGTAACTGTTTAAAGATTTCCCTTCTACTGCTTGAAGATTGCCAAAAGTCTTCATTCTCAGGATTTTTTTCGTCGAGATAGTGGCATACTGCATTTATACTAAGAGCACTAACTCTTTTCTTGTAATTTGTTAAGTCCTTTTTAAGCTGATTTTTCTCTTTTATATCTAGACATATATTTATTTTCTGCTTTATTTCATTTATGCTTCCTTCTATTTTGTTTATTTCGTTTATTTCGTTTGCGTATTTAGTGACAAACTTTATATCGTTCAATTTAAACAAGCCCCTTTTTTAATTGAATTTTATCATTATGTCTTTTTTAAAAATTACATGAAACCAGTGTGTTCATCAATAAAAGTTGCGAATTTTAGAGGGATATTTCTTTTTGGAGACATATCACCTAGATGATTGTATAGTCACTAAATAGTGATTTTCAAAGTATAAATATCCTCGATCATAAACCCATTGTTCGTTCACTCCGTATGCGGTTTGCGTTTTATTAATTGATTTTGGCTTGCCCCATGAAGTTTCTAATACCTCTTCATCAGTCATTCCAATACTAGGGCTACTAGAACTTTTAGCGATACTATTACTTTCAGAGTAAACTGTTCTCCAAGCCTCCTCAGTTAAACTCGCAATAAGTTCCTCTTGAATTTCTCCACTCATTCTACCGGTATACGATGGACTAATTACACTAGCTAATTTTTCTTTTTGTTCGATAGTATCCTTATTATAACTAATTAAATAAAGTGCAAAGTTATATAATGCAATTGCATCATTTGATTTATGAATAAATTCATTTTCTTCAAAAATTTTAATTGCTTTGCCACGTTCATTATCTCTAATATTTCTTTCCATTTCATCTTGGAAAAAATCTCTTTGTTCATTTCTAAAGTTATACATTAGTTTTTCAGTGTTATCGCTGATTAATTTAGTACTAGATATGTCATTAAGATTAGAGTTAATATAATCAATATTTTTTTCCGTAATTAATTTATCTACAAATTCATTTCCAAGTACATTAAACTTACCAATCTCTGATTCATCCAAATTAGAATCGTCAATACTATTTATTCTTACTAAAAATTTATCGTATTCATTTGCTATTAATAAATCTTCTAACTCTTTAAGTTCATTTTCTGTATTTATTTCTGTATCTTTTTCAAATTCTTCTATCGTATCTATACCACTCTCAACATTTTCACTGTTACAAGCTGATAAGATTAATAAGATAGACAATCCTATTCCGCTAAAATTAACCTTCTTCATTTCTACCTACTCCTTATTCTATATGTGATTCTATAGTACCATTACCTTTTACCTTTTGATAGGGTTATTCAATATCGTTGTGCTGGAGTGAACACTTCATGTAGTATTTCATTAAATGACTAAATTGGTTTAAATCTAGTTATCCATAAATTGTATGGAAGTTCTTGTTCTTATACATATAATGAAGGAAAGGAGAGGATGAATATGCCTGATATAACCAAAGAAGCATATGAACATTTCGAAAGAGTAATTTACAACCCTTTGCTGATAATTGTATTGGAAAAAGATATAGATTCAATGCAGCACTTACCTTTTAAGTTTCGGAATATATATGTAAACCTTTTGAAACGTGCACTCAAACAGATGAAACGAGATTTAAAGGAATCCTCAATTTATTTAGTTCGGCACAATATGCGTTTAGTACGAGATAAACCCGGTCTGGAATCTACGAAATACACGCTTATAAGTATGGGATATGAAGAACATCTTACGTATGCAAACGAGGAGATCAAGAAAAAATCAGAAGAAATGTTAAGCAGCTATTTAATGGAGCGTAATACAGCGGAAAAATAGCTAGATGCAGGATTAATCTCATAGGCTATGTTAATAGGTTAAGTTTGTGTAGAAAAAAGAGCTTGGAGAATGTGATGTGCTCCCAATTGTTGAATACTCTATATTAAACTATATAAAATTCTCCAAGTCTCCAACTCAAAAGTCGTCCCATGAAAGTGATTTTGCTAAATCAATATCAAATACATCAACAAAAATATCTAATAAATGATTAGATGCTTCTTCACCACCACAACATTCAGGAGATAGAGCCACAGTAATTAACTCCCACTTATATACTTCTTTAAGATAAGTTAAGGAATTGAACACTTCATTATCGGACATTAATTTAGGTTTCCCACCATAAAAGTTCTCTTCATTAAAAAAATCTAAGTCTAGGTTAAGAATTAAAGAGTTATCATTTACATAGGGTTCTACTTGTCCATCTTCAACACTGTTTTTGAATTGAGACATTGACCTAACTCTTAAACCCTTATATGTTCTCCCCTTTACAAAATCAGTTGCCCACTCCTCAAATGGTTCATTGTAAAAGTCAGACACATAAATAATATTATCAATTGTTGCTCTGCCGAAAGCAGGCCAAATGAATGTGTCATAAGTTATATGATTTTCTGTAAATTCTTTTAAAGTTGATAACTCATTGATCTCTAAATACTCGGGATTGTCTTGTAAAACAAATGGGCAGTCATCTAGGTGAGCATCTACATGAATTAATGTAGCGTTCGGATTAATAATTGATTTTTCTCTAGCAAGTTCCCATATATAAAAAGCCCACTTATGATTGTCCATTAAGTAAATATTTTTTTCAGGAAAGAATATTTTATTTCCATCTTTCATTTTTTCACCTCATGTTTTAGTTTCAGCGTGATTGTCTTCAGATACTTCTTCAATAGCTATTGGACTTACCATCTCTTTATATAATTCGAAACAAGAGTCGCAGTAGATGGAATTTTCCCATTCTGTATATACCTCATCTTTAATTCTGTGGTGACACGTATGACAAATGATTAAATTGTGTACAGTTGTTTTCATTTTAAACCTCCTTTTCAAAACAATTTTTAAAGTTTAGAAAGTTAATTTTCTTTCCTAATTCTCTTTCTTTTAACCAATTCAAACATTCCCCTTTATGTAAAATACTTATGCAATTGAGACAAATTTCGCTCATCTAACTAAGCCCTCCTAGTTTCGGAAAATTCTTAACGACATTGTAGTTATTTTTGCAAAAAGTCTTGTAATAGTGTGACATTTATTTATCTTCCTTATCACATTTTAAGGAGGAACAAAGAATGATAAAAATTAAGATTGAGTTGCAGGTCAAAAAACAGAAAAAAAAGAGAGTTAAGAAACCTATTAAGACTTCAAGGCTGGATCAAGTATTAAAATTGTCAAAAATATTGATACACATCGTAAGGTGGTGTTCCCTTTTAATTCATTCTTTATACTTGTAATTAGAGTGCTTTAATTCTATTTGGGTAGGATCAATCGATTCTACCTGAATCATTGTATCTGCGTTGAATAAATTCCTGTATCGCTTGTTCCACTAATTCGTTTGTCGTTGTCTGTTCTTTTTTAGCGAACTTATGAAGTGTATCTAACATAGATACAGGCAAATCTACCGAGGTTTTCCGATATCCGCTAACGAATATCCATTCATCTTCTTCAAAAAGGATATTACCTGCTCCACCTTCTAAAAAAGATTGTATGATGGTTACGCTTAGTGCTGCAGGAACAGAATCCTTTACTTGAAGGGGTCCAGACTTTACGGATAATGCTATATGTTCTTCATGTTCACGTAACCGAATGTTTTCAATTCCACGTTTTCTGTACATAAAGTCTAAGAATACATAGGATAGTTCATTGTCTTTTGGCAAGATGAAATCAGTATATCCCGATGCTTTTAAAGATGGTCGGTGAATAGGGTAAACAGGTGTAAACATAAATTGTTTTATCGCTACAGTATAAGGAATCCAGGTATGAGAGGAAGAATAAAAACCCCATTCCCTATCTGCATTGCGAACAACACGAGTTTCGCCACGTTGAGTTGAAGTGAAAAGCTGATATAAAGTAATATCTAAAGTAGAATCATAAAACTCAGAGCGAACCCCACGAGTTGGAGCAGTTCTTTCTATCTCTTCTTTTATCCAGAGAAGTGTTTCCTCGGGTATCACGTACCGAATACGTTCATCCCCGTATGGCACTTTATGAACCATTAATTCATTATCTTCTATTAACTGATAAATTTTCTGTTGTGAAATGGCCAGCTCTTTACTTACTTCCGAAGTAGAATAACCTTCCACTTTTTCTGCTTTTCTTTGTTCGACCAGGGCATCTACTTCTTCTTTATAGTACCTCGCCTCACGCATAGCATGGTGAGGATCAGGTACCTTTCTGATTTTGTTTTGTTTTGCATAATGATATACAGTTACCTTTGCAATCCCTAACAAATCGGCTACTTGTTTCCGTGTGTAATAATCTGTTTGGTTCATGTTAGTTCACACCGTACTTTCTTATATAGATTGCTGACATCGCTATTTGATAATTATCTTCGTTAAGTTCAATTAAGTCGAGAACTGTTACTTGATAGTTGTTGTTGAACAAATGGCCAGTGAGTTTAGCTAAGATTAATTCTTCCTGAGTAAATTCCTCATGCGCAAACATCTCTTCAGCATGAAATCCATCGTTTATATCGAAGTAAGGGGAAACCTTTTTAAAAATCTTTTCCGAACTTGTCATGATATAGAGAGTTGATAGATAGTACACATCATTTTGCTGAGATTGATTTAATTGATAAAGTTGATTATGGAACCTATTAGAATGTTCATCATCTCTATAAATCATATTTGGGATACCTCGCTAATTTATTTTCTAAAATATTATGATGAAATTTACTTGAAGTGCTGCCAAAAAACATCTAAATTTCAAAGGCTTTATGGAGTAAAACCTTTTTCAGAAGTTGCATAATCTTCTATTGACCAGATACCTATACCTTTT
Source organism: Psychrobacillus sp. FSL K6-4615 (assembly GCF_038008225.1). Classification (NCBI taxonomy): domain Bacteria; kingdom Bacillati; phylum Bacillota; class Bacilli; order Caryophanales; family Bacillaceae; genus Psychrobacillus; species Psychrobacillus sp. FSL K6-4615. The sequence continues at coordinate 36,988 of NZ_JBBOYQ010000002.1, forward strand.
TCTTTTGCTCTTCCTTCAGCTGCCTTTATTTCATCTAAATGTCTTGTATTAGGCGCGTTGATGTATCTTACCATAACAAGACCTTCTTCAGCTAAGGTGGTCTGCAATAGCTTACCATCTATTGAAATGTACAAAAGGGCCCTATCGTAGTGATCAAACCTAGATCCAATATCGAAGGAAGCCTTTATCGTTTTAGCGTTATTTAAGAGCTCTTTCGCTCTGTCTCGTGCTTCTTTTGAATATGGTTGAGGTTTACCGGAATTTCTATCTTTTAACTCGGAGGAATCTACCAATAATAGCCGTGTATTCAGGGTCTTTCCTACATTGTCACTGTCACCCTCTAAAAACCTTACCTTCAATGTGTCGCCATCATAGTTGGAAATATACTCCACTTCGTATTCTTCTACTGAGCCATTTGAGTGTGTTATCTCCCTAGTTTCGTTGGTTTCCGATGAAGTGTCAGTTGTTCCACTTAACCACTCACTCAGTTTATTGGAACCATCTTCTATAAGTCCTTCAGCAGTTTCCTTCCCTTCTTGCTTTACCTTATCGACGGTTTCATTTACAGCTTTATTTATTTCCGATTCTACTTTATCAGTAACCGCTTTAGTAATTTCTTCTTCGGTCACCTGTTCGGAGCAGCCGACTAATAGACTGACTAAAACTAATATCCCACATATTTTCTTCATCTATTTCACCATATCCTATCGTTTATTTCTGCTAGAGATTGTTATTTAGATCCACCCAACCATTCTTTATTGCTTTAATAACTGCTTGAGTTCTATCTTTAACTTCCATCTTGAGAAGAATACTAGATACATGATTTTTAACGGTTTTATCGGAAATTTTCATTGTCTCGGCTATCAAATTATTACTTTTCCCTTCCGCCAGCAATTGTATTACGATACATTCTTTTGGAGTTAGTAAATGAAAAGGCTTGCGAATTTCTAACTGAATAAACGTATTAGTCCCATGTATATTTAAACTTTCTTTGTAATCGGGCAATATCAGTTCGGAAATATATAAAGGAACATAAGCTTGTCCTTTGCCAACTGAAGATATAGCTTGAATTAGTTCCTCTGGGGAAATCTGTTGCTGTGTAAATCCAATTACACCAACTCTAATCAATTTTTTTAATGTGGAGATAGTAAAGCTATCAGATATAACTAAGAAATGAGTACTTGGATAGTTTTCTCTCATACTACGAATCATTTCTATTTCGTATATATTAAGACGCTCACACTGCAATAAAACAGTATCAATCCGATATGTACTGACAAGCTGTTCGAGTTCATGTATTTTACCCGTAGCAATTAGTTCTATGTTGTTTTGAGAATTTAATACGCTTTTAATCCCTTCCATTAGGACCATATGTAAGTTAATAGTAATTAGTTTAGTCATGTGATGTATTCCTCAATTCTTTATATTGTTAAATCCTTATGATACATACAGGCTATTGTATCTCCAAATGCAACTTCATATTGTAATGATGGTTTATGAGTAATTTTTGTAACGATGCCTTTCTTTTTTAAAAAATCGAGTAGATAGTTATAATTCAATACATCATTTTCATCTAAACTGTCCGGATCTACACGAACGGAATCCCCGATTTCGTATGGCACAATCTCATGTTCTATGTAAGGAGTTTCATCTAAAGCTAATTCATTTTCTTCGTATTTAACATTTATATTTTCTTCGGGTACTATCATATCTGAGACTTCGTCAGTTACTAATGCTATGTTTTGCGGTGCTTCAAATAGAGATAGTTGTTCCAATTCCTCCATGACGGTACCACCTTTCCTTTGTGTTAAATGAATTTTATAGATTAGAAGATTTTAGAAATAATAGATTTAAATAGTACGTGCATAGATATTAATAATGTCATTAGTGACTTTTGTAACCCTATGACTTCTGGTTTTTCTGTTCCTATCACCATATTTAAAACTTGGTTTTCCATTAAAAATATTTCTGATAGTTCCTCAGGACAATGTCCGAAATATTCTATTCCTTTTTGTGTTCTTAAAAGAGCATCCTCAACCGTCATTAACACCCAGTCATACTGGTCTCTAACTTCTTTGAAATAAAATTCTCTTCCCTCATGCAAAACACTGTATTCAGAAGTTGAAAAAATAGTCTCCCCTTTATAATTAATGTTTCTGACCCACACTTTTTCATCTCTTGAGAGGAGAGCAATCTTCTTTTTACTACCAGCTCTAAATGACATAGGACCATCAAATAATTTAGGGTCAAACGTCTCCAAAAATGCAAAGCAACCAGACCAAACTGTATCATCTATTTTTGGTTTCGTTATTTCTGTTTTTCTAGGTAGTGTTAAATTGGAGCTATCTATATCGGTAACTTCAATATTCAGGAAGGGTAAACTGTGACAAAAGTGTTTTGTTGGGTAAGCTAATGTACTGCAATTATAAGGCTTTGTATAGAATCCATCGTTATCAAATCGAATTACGTTTACATAATCTAGAGACTGATTCATTATTTTAAAAATCCCCCTTTCAACATTATTTAACTAACCAAAGCTTTATACTTTTTTAAAACTGGTTATAGGATAGATAGCGTATAGTATTTATTTATTCTTTTTTAATAAACTTTGAGCATGGTAATACAGCAACAGCAATAATTAATTTATTGAGCGGATGTTCATATTGTGTTTGAATGTATACGCTAATAATTCTCCGAAAGTCATATTATGGATTTTTTGTTTGACTACCCCGGTAAAAGATTCTAGTTTCTCATCTTCCGTACCCCATAATTCCATGAGTGATTCATTAGAGATATTCAATAAATCTTTTGCATTTTCTACGTCACAATAATCATATACGTATTCATCAATAAACTCGTCACGTTCATACGGTATTGCATTAACTATATGCTCTGCTAACTTTTCACTAATCGATTTCGGGTATTTTGCAATTAATTCTTCTTCTGTGTCGTACACTTCATCATTAACCAATGTCTCTTCCATAGAATCAAAGAAGTCTATATTAATTAGGAGGTGTTTTCCTTCTTCATTGACTACACGTACATTTTTTACGCTATAGGATACATCCACATATGGTACAAATTCTGGGACTTCAACTTCGCCTGACTGCATTGGTACTAAAATTGGCAATAATTCATCATTTAAAAAACGCTTATTATCACACTGATCTATGAATTGCCCTACTGTCTGAACTTCAATTATATCTAAGTAGTTCGTAATCTTCACTTGACCATCAAAACGATGATTCATAATGAACGCTGAAATTTGTTCTACTGAGTTTTCAATACATACTCGTTCTTCTCCTGGGACATATCCATATAGGCAATCCCCTATTAATTGTGTTTTTGACATTTTCATTTCTCCTCACTAATAATATTTAACTTTCAAATACTTAAAAGTTAGATTATCACCCTTTAAAATTTCAATAGATAATTATAATATTCTAATTAATATAATTATACATTAATAGTTTTATATAGTCTATTATAATATATATTAAATTATATTATTAATTTGGTTTTATTATAATAAACATAAACAAATGGTGTATTTTTTTATGTTTAATAGATTTATCCCTATTTTGCGAATGTATTAATGTTATAATAGAATGTAAGTTCGATAGATTATGAAATTTATTTAATAGATATATGCTTTAACCGAAGGTGAAAGGAGTGTCGTTAATGACAGGTGTTGTAGAAGTGAAAAAAACTGATTTACAATTAGACGTTTTGCAGAAATTCATATTCGATAAAGAATTGGTACCTGTTTTGCAAGAACAATTAGATCAAGCCGAAAAACGAAAAGAAAATGGCTTTTTGGATTTCACTGATACAGAAATATTACTTTGGTACTTAAATGAACGAAAGCACTTGGATGAAGCTAAAGATAGGTCTGAAAAAACAGTCAAAGAATACGGAAAAGAACTTACGATGTTTGTGAAGCAGCTGCTCCAGTATGGAAATGAGATAGGGTTAGATATTGACTATATAATAGAAGGAAGTCTATTTAAATCGATAGAAAAGAGACATTTACGAAGGTATCAAGAGTGGTTAAAAAGAGAAAGTCCGTATGTGAAAAAGAAGGGCAAATATTCTCCTGCTACCTTAGACCGCAAGACAACCATCATAAAGTCGTTTTTTGCCTATCTCCATAAAGTCGGGTATATTTCCGAGCCAATTCATGAAGGTTTATATACCGCTGGTATACGTAATGAAGAAAGACCGAATCGTGATTTAGGAGCAGAGGAAGTTATTTACTTCCTTGATTCCTTTCAGGAGCAGCAACATCCAATTATGTTTGCGATTGTTCATATCTTAACGACTACAGGTATCCGAAATGAAGAGTTTTGTACCTTAAAGGTAAAGAGCCTGAAGGAAGATAAAGTATTGGGTGGATATGTGTTGGACGTTATAGGAAAAGGAAAGAAAGAGCGCACTATTCCCCTGAAGGAAAAAGTCGTGAACAGTATTCATAAGTTCCGTTTTGCTAGAGGACTTCCCCCTGTGGAGAAAGCAAAGCCTTCTGATCCTTTATTTACGACGAATAGAGGAAATGCTTATACCCCCTCCTATTTATCCCAATATGTAACGAAGGAAATTTCTAAGTTATATGTGAAGAAAAAAGTAGATGGAGAAGAAGCTCAGGATGAAAAAGAGCAAGTGGAAGTTATTCGTATAACTCCCCATTATTTCCGTCATGCCTTTGCTATTATCTCTCGCTTAAACAAAGTTGACGTGTATGACATTATGAGAAGCCTTGGCCATGAGAGAATAGAGACAACGGAAATTTATCTGGCGAAAACATTTGCGAAACAAAACAACGCGATCCATAGTTGGAAACCGGAATTATTCGGAGAGTATATATAATAGTAGATTCTTTTAATAAACAGAAAGCGTAATAAAAAATTTAGAAAAACTATATTGGAGGATCATCATGAATGCAAGATACCGAAATTATGGAAGCGATGCAGTAAAGGTTTGGTTAATTCTTATTATAGGAGCAGTAACTCCCCCAATTTGGGGCAGTTTCTTGTTTTATCTTATTTCTTCGCCTTTGGATATGGTATTAAATTATATTGAATTCGGACGGTCTATATTTGGCTTTGAAGATGGTTCAGCCGGCGTAATGTTGTGGCTGATTTCCCCTCTTTTTATTTTTTCTTTTATAATATTTCTATTTATTAAAATACTAGAGACTTCCGATAGGAAGAAGTCTACAAACAACTGGATGATTTTTAAAAGGAATAAATAAATTATTGAGAAAAACAAGAAAAACGGAGGTCAATATTGGAAAATAAAAATTTAATATACGTCTACCTATTTATAGCGTTAGTCTTATCGAACATCCCCTTTCTACATTCATTTATAAAGGGAAATGCTAGGGTATCGAAAGTATTTCATGCTTTTGGAATGAGCGTGGCTATAGCGAATACCTTGGTTCACGAGAGCTGTCATGCGCTAATGTCACTCGTAACAGGTGGTCGAATTAGAGGGGTTTCCTTATCTGCAGATACATCGGGACTAGCGGAAACTACCTCTAATTCAAGGGTTGCCAAAATACTAGTTTCTTATGCAGGATATACAGGTTCTTCTTTAGTCGCTGTAGGACTGTTCTACCTACTTTATCTTGAAAAATATGAATGGATTCTTTATTTCTTCATCGTATTATCAGCTATCAATTGGTTGTTTTGGGTTCGTAATCTGTTTGGATTCCTTTGGTTAACTGCCTTTATTGGCATGATGGTGTTCTTCCTATATAAACATTTTGAAGTGTTATTGATACATATCAGTATTTTCTTAGCTTGTATGGTGCTCATGCAATCTATCATAAGTGCCTTTGTCATTTTGAAGTTGAGTGTAACGGATAGAAGAAATGCTGGGGATGCATCGAATTTGGCAAGGTTTACTTTCATTCCTACTCTAGTTTGGGGTACATTGTTTTTTGTTCAATCTATAGGAGCTGCCTTTTATATCGTTAGACATTTCATATTTGTTTAAAGTCCTCTAATATCGTTTAAAATGAACAAAGTATTGTAATACATAGCTATATTCTCTATTATTATCAGTAAGATATCAATGGAATAGGAGGTCATATAAAACTTCAATAAAAAAAGTATTGACCATCTTTTTCAATACAAAGGAGGTAAACTGAAGATGATATTATTAGCAACCATTAACGGTAAAAACAAAGAGGATGCATTAAAATACTCAAATGATTTAGTGCATATATCATGAAAAACAAAAAAAAGATGCCATCCATATTTATTCCAATCATCGTTGTTATCGCAGTACTTTATTCAATAATAGAAATTTTTCTTCAAGTTCAAGATGGCAAATTCCCAAGAATTACAACTATTGCCGTACTTTTATTTGCAATTTCCCTATTTTACCTTTACTTATCTAGTAGGAAGAACTGAGTTTTATAACTTTATGTATGGGTTATATTAGAAATTCAAAACTTGCTCACACAATTAATTTGGGGTTTGATTTTCAAAGTCCATAAAAATAAAAATGTATCCCTGAATAAGATTCAAGGATACATTTTTTTACGAACTTCAAACCTACCTTAAATTATCACCATCTGATTTCCGAACCAGGAATTGCTTTGTAGTTATCCATCGTGGTATTAACAAGTTTAAAGTAGCTTATACCTTGAATTATAACACTAACGGCAGGTATGCTTTTCATAGATTTTTTTAAGAATGCTGTAAAGGTCGCAACGGTAGGGTCCTTGAGTGCTTTAAACCCTGATTCTAGTAAACCAAGAAAAAATAGGTCCCTTAGAACACCTCTTTCGAAAGTATCCAATGATTCAACATTTTTGGTGAAATTATTAAAAGTTGTGTTGTAATAAAGAATATTTTTTTGATCGCCAAGTTGTCTAGCACTTCCCCCTCCATCCGTGCGTTGATAGTATGCATAATTAAAACCAGCACCACTTGCTTGAACCCATTGATTAGTTGCATTTATTGATACTGGTTCATCTTTTTCTAAAACTTGGACAGAGGTTTCAGATGTATTGTTGCTATCTAATAAGTCTTCATGAGTAACTGTAATATTATCTTCACTTGACTCAGTAGTTGTTATAAAACTCTTGACAAGTTCTTTTGATGTATTCTCTATTTTATATACTTCTGTAGTTACAACATCACCTTCAATATATTCCTCATATAAAAATACTTCATTATCTTCTAACGTTTTATATACTACTTCTGTATCCGTAAATTTAATCATTTCTAGTATTTCAAAACCAATATCGTCTACTTTAGTCAAATCTGATTCTATAGGTATTTCTTTTTCTTTAGATGAATCTGCTGCAAATGACTTGGTTGGTATAATACCTAATACAAGTGCAGTGACTAATGTAAATATAGAAAGGTAAATGAATGAGGTTCTGGTCAAAGATAACATATTTGATTTCAATATAATTCCTCCATGTTTTAATTTAATTAGTGGTTTTCCTACTACATAAAAAAAGCTGTTAAAGATTTAACGTCATATTCCGCCAAAATCAGAGTCCAAAGTTTGAATCATCATATATCTTCTAGAAGAATGCTCCAAGGCCTCGTGGGTAGAAGGAAAAATATAAAATTGTATGAAAGTCCATAACATTATCAATTATCTTAGTGAGTCCTCGGGGATAAATATGAGTTAATAACCATTAAGATATTTTAGCTAAGGATAGTACAATTAATAAAATTATCTTATCTTCCAGTACCTACTAACCAAAGTTCTAGGATAGAAATTACTAAGTCCATGCCTATTTTCACCTCCTTATAAAGAGTTTAATGTATAATTATCTATATATTTCATAATATTCCAAAAAGAATAATTCGAAATTGAGGGGATGAAAATGACAAAAGAGATAGGTAGTACAATTAGCGTAATTCGTCGAAACAAAGGATATTCACAGGGATATGTTTCAGAAGGCTCATTGACACAAGGAGCATATTCAAAATTTGAGAATTTAAACACTGGTATTCGTATAAATACGTTTAAAGAATTACTAGCTAAACTAGAAATGTCACTCGACGAGTTTGGTTTTATTCATAATGGATATAAGTATAATGTTCGAGATCAGTTAATAAATAGACTTTTTGATTTATCTTATAATAATAAACAAAAATTGGAACAGCTGCTGGCGGAAGTGACGGAATACTTGAAAGTTCAGGATGATATCCTTTTAGAAAATCTATCTAAAATATGTGAATCTCTAATCTTACTAAGCGAAACTGGAAAAATTGAACAAGCACGTATTCCGGTACAGGATGTTTGGGATAGTTTATCTAAAAGAAATCATTTCTACATCATTGATATATATTTTATAAGTTCCATATTATTTTTATTTCCTCTTGAAACTGCATTAGAAATTAAAAAATTTGCTTTTAGAAGTATAGATCGTTATAAAGACTTCCAGAATATTGAACGGATTAAAATCAATATTTCCATTAATATCACGTTACTTTTAATGAAAGAGGGAAGATTTAGCGAAGCATTAGATGAAACTACGCAAATAATTAACCTGTGCAAAAAGCATCGAGACTACTTACGTCTTGCAATTTGCTATGTTCGGAAGGGAATTTGTTTGAACTCAATTGAAATGTCAGGGGAAAATTGGATATTGAAGGGGATAAATATGCTCATTGCTTTAGAAGAGGATAATATGGTTGAAATTTTAGAAGATGAAATTAAGAGGTATGAGAAAATACTTGTCTAGTTTTGAAAGGAGTTTATTTATGTGTGGTCGTTTCACGCTATTTACAGACTATGTACAGATATTAGAACGTTTTGATGTAGACGTAGCCTTTGCTGAAGAAAACTACTCCCCTAGCTTTAATGTAGCTCCTTCACAATCGGTTATATCTATTATTAATGACGGGAGCAGTAACCGATTAGGCGGCCTCCTTTGGGGGTTAATACCGAGTTGGTCAAAGAGCGAGAAAATTGGCTACAAATTAATCAACGCTCGCTCTGAAACAGTTGAGAGTAAACCTAGCTTCCGACATGCTTTCTTAAAGAAGCGTTGTATCATCGTTATGGACTCTTTCTACGAGTGGGTGGTGGGACCAGATGGGAAAACCCCTATGCGTATAAAGATGAAGGATGATGGAATGTTTGGAGCAGCTGGTCTATGGGAATCATGGAAAAATCCAAATGGTCAAACCATTCATTCCTGTACGATCCTTACAACGGAAGCTAATACCTTAGTAAAAGATATTCATGATCGGATGCCTGTTATCTTAACGAGAGAGAATGAAAAGGAATGGTTAAATCCATCCTTGCAGGATAAAGAGACATTAAAGAGTATGTTGGTTCCTTTTGATGCTGCATTAATGGAAGTATATCCTGTTTCTAGTGAGGTCAATTCACCAAAGAACAATCATATTGGCTTGTTAAATTCGTTATAAACTTATGTGAAGTAGTAAAAAAAACCACTCTAGACAATAGACTTTGTCAGAGTGGTTTAAATTAATTTATATTCAGCTTACTTTCGTTGAATAGACATCTTCCTATTGTGTTAATAAAGCAAGTTTAGACTTTGAAGGTGTTTCATATTTCACTTTTACATCCTTCTGTATGAAGTTGCCCCCACCTACACCATATAAACCGCCATGATTACTCTTATAACTGTAAACTCGATATTCCTCTCCCTTATCCAGTGTACGAACGATTGTTAAAGAACCATTACTTGCTAGTTTAACTAAATTAGTGTCTTGTAATATCGTTACCTTCCCTATTTGACCCAGTTTTAATTCGGTTTTCCCCCACATTACTTTTTCCTGTTTTACTACTTTCTTAATAAACTCCGTTGTAAAACTGTATGCCCCCCCACTTGATGGAGCCCCGTCAGTTTCTACTTTTAAAAAGTATGTACCTTTTGTTACGTTAATTGATACACTATCCTTCTCTCCAACATTTCGAAATGTATTAACTGTTAGATATGGTTTTAATGTTGTTAAGTCTGCTTTTAGAATAGATAAATAAGTTCCCATTTCCTCCGCATTTAAGTTGATCGTTAGAATACCATCCTTTTGGACGATTACTTCATAAAAGTCCGTATCATGGCGATTTTCAAACATTCCATCCACTTTTGTATCCAGTAAAAATTCTTGTGCTTCTTCAACAGAAGTATTTAGGTCTTTATCAATCTCGGAATTAGCATAAGTGGATCCACCCATCCATAATCCACTTAATAGAATGCAACCTCCAAAAATAGTACTTAATAATGCCTTTTTCATTACAATTCCCCCTACACACTAATTTTCTTCTTTAATACCATTTAAATGTCGATACTCTTTTTCTAACATATAGTCGTTCATTTTTTCATAGCAACTTACGTCATAACCACTAATAAGAGCACACAAAGATATATAGTTACTTCGCTCGTCTGTTGTTAATATTACTTCGTCCATATATGGTACCTCATTTCCAGAATATAATTTATTTGTACCTATTTTAAATAAATATATAAACGTACAAGCGCTGAATTGTAATTAGATTTAAAAGTTATTTACGCTTGAAATGAACAATTTGAATATTGTATCAATTGATTTCAATAGATTCTCTTATAATTCCATAAATTTTCATGTCTCACTTAATTCTTTTCTTTTGGCTACTCAAATATTATATATAACCACCCTGGTAAAGTGAAAATCACAATGGTAAGAATACTTAATATAATCCACCCACTTTGGTCATTCCAAAAACCAGTTACGATGTTTATATATTTATCGAGGAAAACGAGTATTGTAGACTTGTTGGATTTAAACCTATCCTTTCGTGAAATCATTTTCACGTACCCCCTAAGGTGCTGCAACTATATTAGTTTTATCGGTATTCTTCTGGAGATGTGTTGAGGTTCTGGATAAATTTGAAATATTATCTACTTTGGTTTAAATTCTACACTCCCATCACAATCTAACATCGTTTATATAATCACTTAGTACATGTTTGAGATTCATTCCTAGTAAACATAGAATTGGTAAGAACTGTGCAATAATGGCATACCATAAAGGAAAACCACCAGACCATGCAATGTATAGAATTATAAATCTACCTACTGCCCCAATTAATATAAGCATTAAACCTTTACTACGTCGCTGGGGATTTCCGGAAGAAGCAATTCTAAAGAAACCACTAATGGTAATCCAACAGGAAAACAAGTATAAAAGGATATAGATTATAGAAATAATCATTCTGTTGCTCCTTTTTCAGTGAAGATTTTATCGAATAGATAGTAGTAGTAGACTATTCCTGTAGCTATCGCTATTGAAAAAAGAAACAATATTACTGTTATCGTCATATTCATGTGGGTACGCTCCCTTTTTTAAATCTAAAAGCCATTTCAAATATCAGACATGAGAAAAGGAATAATAGAATGCTAATATTTTGACCTGCCTCTATAAATGGTTGGTGAAAGGGTAAAACCAAATTTACCGTAGTAAAGATAGTAACCAGAAGAAATAAAGGGAACATACTCAACCATACCCCCTTCTCTAATTGTTTTTTAGGTTTGTTTAAACTCTCTGTTAGTGCTGCTCCCATCATTAAAATGCTGAATAAGAGAATAGCTAATAATAATAGTTTCATCTTTTAACTCCTAAATAAATTCTTTTTATACTTTGTAACAGTGTACTGATTTTATTTCTTCTATTTCACTACTAATGATTTGTAAGATTAATGATTTCCTCTCTTGTGTCATAGGAAATAAATTGCTATCTACCATGTCGAAGAAATTCGTCATTTCATCCTGTCTTTCATGTAGGCAATTTAAACATTCGCCATTACTTAAAATTGAAGAACAGTTATCACAACTTTCGGGTGATTCATCTCCCCACAAAATCCAATTTACTGAGGTATCAGCTAAGAAAGCAATTCTTAGTAATCTTTCTCTTGGTGGTAATGCTATACCTCGCAAATACGAGTTCATTGTTGATTTATTAACATTCCCTATTTTCTTTCCAAACTCTGAAATAGAAAGGTATGAACGTGAACGGATTTCTTGCAGTCTCTTAGCGACTTGCTCCTTATCAGGCTTTACTGTTATATGTAAAAATTTGCTGTCTTCCAAATCTAAGAAATTCTTCATCTCTTTTTGAATTTCTAAATTGCATTTTAAACATTCGCCATTACTTAAAATTGAAGAACAGTTGTCACAACTTTCATGTAATCTATCTCCCCATAAAATCCAATTTACAGAGGTGTCAGCTAAGAAAGCAATTCGTAGTAGTTTCTCTCTTGGTGGCAATGCTATGCCACGCAACCATGAGTTGACAGTAGATTTATTAGTATTATCTATTCTTTTTCCAAACTCCGAAATTGAGAGATTTGAGCGTGAACGAATCTCTTGCAAACGTTTGGCAACTTGTTCCTTGTCTGCCTTCATTTGTTTACCTCCTTTCCGGGCTTCCGTTAGAATTTTATAGAAATTCCAAATATCTGTTACTCTTGATAATCATCTCAGTTGCGGGTCTATCTTTATTAAACTTATTCTTCTTTAGATAACCATAGGCTAATATGTTTTTACCTACTAGTTCGGCATCCTTAAAAGTAAAGTGTTTGAAGTGTTTTTCGAACACCACGAGAGAGAAAAAACTAGCGTCTGATGCTTCGAAGTTGACGTACCATACTTTCTCTCGACGGATTACTTTATCAACGGTACCGTGGATAAAATAGGGTAAATTCATTGTCTTATTTTGCCACAATGCAATATGCGCATCTCGATTACTCCTAATCAGTTCAGAGATAGGAATTTTGGTTCCTTTTACAGAGATAATGATACTTGCAAGTAAATCAGGTTCCACATTCGTAAATAGCTTTTTAACGGCTTTAAGGGATCCGATGGATTGTGGAGTAGGATTGCTCTCTTTTAGTGATTTATCATCCAGCTCTGATTTTTCTTTTTCGGTATCATTAGGCTCTCGGTTTACCTCTTTTGGTACGAAATCAGGATCTATACTGTCCAGGTTTAAACGGACTATAAATTCTCGTATCCCTTGTTCCCTTAGCGAAGCTTGATATTCCGTTACTTTTTCTACCGTTTCAGAAAAAGATAATTTTTTAGCGAAACCACAACCTGTTTTATGAATAGATGCACCTTTACCAGAGGTCCTAAAGTGAGCCACTATTTCTTTTTCTTTCGATTCGGGGATAAAAATAATGGGAACACCACAACTTTTATCGATACAACTTAGTCGAACACCATGTAGAGTTTCTTCGTAGGCTTTTGCTGTTATAACCTTTCCATCCGTTAATAAAGCTGAATGCATGTTAAATCCTCCTTTGTACATATAATTAATTTCTATTTAATTAAGCAAAGTTGAATAGTAGTGTCTTTTTCTCTCTATCCCATACCAATTGTGCTTTAAATGGTTTCCCTGTTTTTTTACTTACGAAGTTAGAAAGTTTATCAGTTTTTCCTTGCATTAATATCTGTTGTGCAATGACTTTACTAATAGGCTGGCCACTTATTTTTTTATTAATAGCGAAAGAACATTCCGTTTGTTTGTGGTTAGAACATCCATAAAAGTTGCCTTGATCTTGGACATCACCATCACATAATAAACACTTACCTATTACTTCTTTAGTACCGTACTTTTTCTCTCTCTGTTTTTGCAACTGTTCCTGTTCTTTTATAACTTCTTCTAAGTGGGAGGATTCTAGCTGCCAATTCGGCGCATTCAACTGCAGGTCACGGATTAACTCACTGACTAATTGTTTTGAACGTTCCAAGAATGGAGCCGCATTCTTTTTCCCCGCTTTCACTTGTTCAAGGTATTGTTCCATCAACCCTGTTTCTCGAGGAGAACTTAACCAACTACCTTTGCCTAATGCATCAATCAAAATGAAGCCTTTAGCTAAGACAAAAATATTGTTTTTACGAGCTTCTATATATCTTCGATTCATTAACTGTTGAATGATATTACTTCTAGTAGCAACCGTACCTAGAGATAGTTCTGTTTTTCCTAATCCCTTTTTTTCCTCTTCTGATAAGTAAGCTGAAATATTCTCCATGATGGTAGGAAGTTGCCCTTGGGTAAATCTCTTTGGAGAAGTGGTTACTTTATCTTCCCTGATAACGTTGTTTAGTACTAAGGTTTCTTCTTCGATTAGTTCAGGTATATCCTTCATCTCTTCGTTATTAGATTCGGTTTCAGACACACAGGATTTCCACCCTTTTGTAACTAAACGCTTCTCTTTTAAAGTGAAAGGATATTCGTCATCCACTAAAATAGTGGCTTTCATGACACTATATACAGCTGCTGGATAATGTGCGGTGATTAGTCGATTAGCAATCATTTGATACATTAGCTGTTCTTCATTGGACAGTTGATTCCTATCAGGCACTTTAGTCGTTGGGATAATCGCATAATGGTCATCTGTTTTTTGCGAGTTTATATACCGTTTATCTGAACTAATATCTTGAATTGGAGCAGGTAAATGATTCTCCCCCCATCCCAGGTTACTTAAAGAATCTAAGATTTCAGGGAATGCCAGGGCTTCTTCGGGATTAACCACGGTCGGTAAAGCTCGCGGATAACTGATATATCCATTCTCATAGAGAGACTGTGCTACAGATTGGATTTGCTCCGGTGATTGTTTGGTAATCTTATTCATCTCGTTGATCAACGAAGTAAGATTGAAAAAAGGAGGCGGAGGTACTTGCTCCATTTTTTCCTCTACTGATTCTACAATTGCCTCTTTCCCCTTTAAGTAGTCGGCTAGTGCATCCGCTTGCTCTTTATCATCAAGAGGGTCCTCACTCGAATCAAACTTCGCCTGGATTAAAACACCTTGTTTTTCGAAGACTCCAGTTAATTCGTAATAAGGAGTAGGTTTAAAATTACTAATGGCACGGTCCCGTTCTACTAGAATCCTTAAAATTGGTGACTGGCATCTGCCTGCACTGTAAAGGGACTTCGCTTTGTCTGCAAGTAATAGAGAAATTGCTCGACTACTGTTTATTCCGATTAGATAATCACTAATGGAGCGGGATAATGCCGCGACGTAATAAGGATGATATTCCTCGTTTGGTCGTATATGTTGAAATGCTTTCATAACTGCGCTCTTCTCATATGAATTCAACCACACTCGTTTAACAGGTTTCTTATTCTTCATATGATAAAGGACCTCATCTACGATAAGCTGACCTTCCTGTTCGGCATCACCGAGATGGTAAATCTCTTTTACCTTAGGGTCATGAACAAACTTCTTTATATTGGCATACTCCGTTTTTCTCTCTTTGACCACTTTCAGAGGAATGACTGAATCGAGAGCAAGCGGAAGGTCTTCATATTTCCATTGTTTCCATTCGGGATTAATTTCTTCTGGAAGGCATTGTTCCATTATGTGACCGACGCACCATATAGCAAAAGCCCCATCGGGGAAATGGGGTTGTTGTGGTTTCAGATAAAGATATCCTTTTTTCTTTTCATACTGAAACGCTTCACAGATACTTTTTGCTTGTTTCGGCTTTTCAAATATTAGCAACTTCACTTATGCTCACCAACATTCAATGATTTATCAAATGAAAAATTAGTATCTTCCGCCATAAAAATAGAATGATTTTCTTTACAGGTAGAGCAGCAATACAAAGAAATCATCGCAACTTCTGTCGGTATGCTATAAAAATTACCGCAACCGATACATTGTTTTTCCGTTAAATCCGTAAATTCCATAATATGTTCCTCCTATTCTTTATCTAATTTCAAATTAGGTAACCAACTATATGGGTACACTGAATGAATAGTAGTATCTTCCACCTTCCGGATAAAAGGATCGTGTAAATGGCCGTGGAATAAATAGGTAATCCCTTTTTCAAATAAAAAGGAAGTGATTGCTTGATAGCCTCGATGTGCATCATCTAATCCCTTGTCTCCATATGAAGGATTTGAGTGCATGATGAATATATCGATATGCTGATTCTTAACTTTATTCAAAAAAGACTGCAGCTCCGCTTCTGTCCGTTGACCATGAGGTCTATCTTTATATGGCGGTACTCCCTCGAAACCTGCAAAGCTTATACCTTTAATAAGAATCGTCTTTTCATGCATATTGATTACAGAGGTACCACTGAATACTGAAGGGTGACAATGATTTCCTAGTACACCTAGTTTGATGCAATCGTACTTTCTATCAATTCGAGCCACGGCTAGTGAAGGTATATCTCCTAACAAAAGAATCACATCAGGCTGCACATCCGGTAATTCGAGAGAAGTACGAATATCTGCAAATGCTAAAATGTTCATTTACTCAACTCCTATTATTTATCTTTGCGATTATATCTGGTTCGTTTTCTGCTGGTGGCGTTATATGTACATCATTGGAAAAGGTATATACGAATAGGGATACCAATAAACAAAATAAAAATAATCCAAAGCCATTCTTCGGTCTTGGGTGTTCACCCTTTTGAAAATCTCTTATCATTATGCGACTACCTTTCCGATAGACTCTAATCCTGAAAATACTGCTCCAGATGCTCCTCTACCTTGATGGAATACTAACTGTTTATCATTTTCTTTACAAAGTTCCTTTACGACATCCATTGATACATGCCCAATTGCCCCTAGTAGTACTACGACACAATCGGCTTTCTTAATAATTGGACGGAAATCCTTTTTAACTCCACCATTTCGTGACTTTCCATTATGAAACAGAACTTCACAACCCATTTTCTTGCCGATCTGTTGATATGTATGCTCTTGACTGCCACCGATAATAGCTAATTTTGTTTTTGACATCTAACTCACTCCTAATGATTATTGTTAATATTTATAATATATTAATATTTTATATATGTAAACAATAATTATATTTTTTTATTTTCAGCTCTTTATCGGAGGTTCTAAATAGTAGCCACCATCTAAGATTAAATCAGTAATTTCCTTGATTGATTTTACGGAGGTAGTACGCATATGGATAAGGCCTTTCAACTTGCTATTTCTTAAAACCTTGTATTCGACTTCTGTATAGTGTTCCATGACGCAAAGAATAGGAATATTTAGTTTGTAGTAATAATCCGAAATTTTTTTAAATGAATCCGTTACATTCATCGAAATGTAGAACACCAAATCAACATCTTCTTGGTTTGTTTGTTTGTTCCAGTCAGTTATTGGAAAACACGATTGAATGGCATTCGGGTAAAGAAGTGAGAGAATATCTTCCCAGGTAGATACCAAACTCTTCTGGTTATATATTAAATTTATTTTCATAAGTGTATTAAACTCCTTGTGTTCAAACCCAAAAAAAGGACGCACTCCTTTCCTTAAGCACATTAATAATGCTTTAAAGAAAGGGGTACGCCCTTTGATTTTGTGAAATATTCTTTTATTTATCATAGCAAACAACCCATAAATATTAAAGGCTATTTTACCTATATTATTAATTAATTTGAAAGCGTTCACTTTTATATAAATTGGAACGCTTTAGGAATAATCATTGCGAATGCCATCATTAGAACAGATACCATGACAAGTGCTTTAGAGCGTCGGTAAAATTCAGGATGTTCAATCAAGTTATATCCGAATCGGTATAATCCACTAGCCGCTATTGTAAGAGCCCCTAAAAAGATTGCAGAATAACTAAGTGTCAAAACGAAATCTTGTAATAACGAATCTATATCGGAAGAATCCCTAATGGATAAGACTAATATAGGACCACCCCGAAGTAGCAACATAACAAGGAATGACCAAAACATCGAATTTTGTCCGTATTTCTGCCACTGCCCATTCTTAAACAAAGCAGAGAGAATCATCACTAATGTACCTATAATAAAAATCGCTGTTAGACCAATGATTCCCCAGTAATGAATCGGTACAACAACTGCTGCTAAATCTCCTACTACATTACCTAAGAAGTCGGATGAACCATCAGCTTGAAACTCATTTTCGGGATTAATAGATGGGATGATAGAACTTGCTTGAATATAAAATGGTGTTTTTATCATATATTCATTAACTCTTTTAAGGTTTCTTGTTGAGTTATTCTTATGCTTTTTTCAATCGTATCCCATGTAAAAGCTCCATATGTAAAAGGAATTCGTACATTTAATGAAAACTGTTCTTTGGCTTCGTGGTAAGCTATTATGCCAAAATCATGCCATTGTTTCTCAATGAATTCATCTACATAGGGATTTAGAATTGTATCCATTAGATCTTCACGACTGATATTCATTTCAGCTCTGATATAAGATAGTCCTCTACTATGACCATTTACTTCGAGATTACTTATATAATCAGTGAATGGCATCAGCACGTTGAATACTTCCTCTACTGTTTCTAAGTAAGGTAGTCGTTTAGGACATTCCATTTGTAATGACAATTTAACGTGATCAGAAAGAATTTCACCTTTTTGAGAAACTTCAAACACAATCACGAAACTACAATTTAATTTGTTGATAATTGGTATGATAATTCTATTTCTAATAGAATCTAATTGGAATTCCAAATGTTTATAGTAAGACGCACTTAATGAAAAACCTTTTCTACCATCCCCGTTAGTATAGAAATTTTTTGCACCTCTTTTATATTCCATTTCAATTGTAGAAAATAATAATCCTTTCTGTATCGCTTGATCCAATACTTCATAATGACTGGTATTTGATTTATATTTCGATATTTCAGTGACATTATTCAACGTTAATCTTCCCCTTCGTGGTACTTATGTCATGCGATTTATATCTTTCGTTAGTTCTATGAACATAACAATATCAAACATATATGGTTAATTCAACATAATAATTCGCGTATTAATTATCATAAAATTCCAATTTATTTTATTTATAATAACTATGGTTCCTTCCTTCTTATTGATTTCTATAAGTTAAAAACCAATAAGAAGGAAAGAACCTAACTAATTTAGTTAGACTCAGACCTTATAAACTAGGCTACTACATGTGATTCAGTATGGAAATAGTCGTCATTTATCATTAATTCTTCCTCTATGGAAAAGTCAGAAGAATATTTTTGTAGCATATCAATTGCTAGTATGTCAATGTGATTATCTACATTTCTTTCGACAAAAATGGACAAAATGTCACCCTTGTTAATATTCCTAATAAAAGTAAATTTACCCATTCCCTTGCACTTCCATCACTGACATGTAAATAACCTTGTTCTTCTCCTACTACTTCAACAACCCAGAGTTGTTTCCCTATCACTAAATCTTTGATTCTACAATCTGCTTTAGATGCAAGTTTAGAAGATAACAAAACAGCTTGTGGTTCTAATTCATCCCAAGAAGCCATCGATAAAAGTTCTGATTCATACGATGGATCTTCTATAGGTGTTACTGATTCTAGATAATTATTCTCCATACAATCTTCCATTTCATTTGTTCCGGAAAGAAACTGTTGAAAGAATTGTTCTTGTTCGGCCGTTAATACAGAAGCTGTATATTCGTTTTGCCTAACAGATTCCTGGTTCCCCACTGAAACTACAGAACGAGGGAGTCCCCAAAGTGGTAATGGCTCCTCTGCAGACACCTTTTGTTTTGTCAAAAAGTAATATAAACTTTCTCCTAAAGTCATAAAAAACATTATTCCTTGTGTAAGTAAACTTTCTATAATTAATAGCATATGCTCCGTCCTCTCTTGATTGGAAACTCTTGCGAACCTATACATCCATACAAGAGTTCCCTAAAGTATTATTAAGCGAATAAATCAAAAGCAAGTTGATTTTCTGAAACAACTTTTTTATTTGATTTTTTAACTTTCTTTTTCTCTACATCCTTGATAGAAATAATGACCGGTGAAGTATCCTGTTCTGTTGGTTTAGAATCTATATGCTCTCGCTCTCCAATTTGTGGTTTGGATAGGTGATACAATATAGCGCCATCAGAAACGAATTTTCTATCGAAGCCAATTCCTTCTACGATATCCACTGCTAATACATTCCCTTTCCATTCAAAGCCTGGAATAAGATTGTTCTCAATGTTTTGAGTAAGAATAGATTTATCGCGAAGTAAGATCTCTTTTGTACTAACACCTTTTATTCCCGCCTCTACCCATTGTTCAAATTGTTGGATTAAGGTTAGTTTCTCTCGTTTTTTACCAATGTTTGCAAGGAGTTCTCTTGCTCGGTCTGAACTTTGAGCGATCCAATCTTCAGCTGAGCCTTTCATAACTGCTCCACCTTTTTTTACACTCTGAATAAGCATAGATTGCAAATCTCCCTCGTCTCCAAGCATCGCGCTTAAACCGTCAGAAGATACCTCGCCGTTTATTGCTGCTGTCGCCCGATTCTTCATAGCAATGATCTCCGCCATTTTTTCTTGAAAAGTACCACTATAGGCTAAGTAGAATAAACGACACTCTTGTGACTGCCCGATGCGCCATGCCCGTCTAGCACTCTGGTTAATAGTAAAGAGGCTCCAGGAGAACTGATAATAAATTAACGTAGGTGTACATAGGAGGTCTAGTCCAACTTTCACTAATTCCTGAGACACTATACAAACATCGTATCCTTCCTGCTCCATCTTTTTCTTTAACCATTCACTTCTTGCATTGGTTTTCGTAGTGGAGGTATCTAAAATACATACCTTTGCTCCAATTTCCTCTAGCTTTTGCTTCAAGCGAGGACGTAGGTCTCTTCCTGCAACAGAGGAACCAGTATCTCGTACATATACTATCGACTTTCTACCTTCTTCCATTTCTCCCGCCACAATTTCTTGTAGTTTCTTCTCTTTTGGAAGCGTACAATCTTCATTTAAGTGAGTGGCACTCCAAATTAGTTCACGGTCACCATCACTTGTTTTAAAGGTTGCATCTGGGAATTGAAAAGGGTTATCGACATATGCGATACCGTAATCCGTCATTTGCATATAGAGCTTATATCCATCGTCTCTTGCATCAATTTCGTGTTCAAAACTGGAAATCATTCCACGGTAGTGTTTTTCCAAGTCCTCTGACATAGGAACAAATATAGTCGGAGTATCTACAAGTTCAACTGGATCTGGCCAAACATCTTTCAAGCGTACGTTAATAACGTTATGCACCATGTACTTCCCAAAAATAAAAGGAGAAATACCAGGCAACACTTTTTTACTTGTTCGACGGTTACCACCACGAGAATTTGTATTGGAATATTCCATATCCTCTCCTATTGAAGTAACAACGGTTTCTTCCACATTCCCATATTCTTCGTTAAAACGACTAACTTCTGAGAATTTGAACCCACTTTTGACCATGTCGTGTGGAAACATTCTCCATAGTAAGTAGTAGATATCTTCAGCCTTGCCACCAAACAGTGTACCTGTACCAGCTACTACCTTTTTGGAAGACTGTACTAGTGCTCCCAAACTGTTACCCTGGGCAGTACTTCCCGATTTCAGCAAATGTACTTCATCTACAATAGAAATATCGAAAAAGGATTTCATCTTTCTTCGAATATATTCGATGGCAGCGACACGTCTAGGCATTCCAGTCGCAGTAGGATGCTTTTCTTGTTCCGATTGAATTTGAGCATACAATCGAGGATTCTCTTGATGAATTGAATGCATTACACGTTTTTCATGCTTTGCCCATTCTTTAAATGAATCATAGCGATGTAATACGGATTTGGTCCATAAAGAGTCTCCACAATGAAAACAAAATGCGTTGGCTGGTTTTACTCCGTTATGCAGTCTTCGGGAATCTCCAAATTCTGTAGCGTCCATGTTATGAGTAATCGGTGTTTCAATCTCATACCCATCCTTATCTATCTCTGTTGTTATATCCTCTATCGTTTGGTGTGGTTTACCACAGCTAGTACAATAATAGCCATTTCGATAAGGGGTTAACTCATTTATTCGTTGAAGCGTTGTCTTTTTATAGCGATGGTTAACTGCAGGTACGATTCGACTATCATTCCGCATAGTAGAAAAACTAATAATAAAATACGTTGGGACCGTCGGTTTTCGTTTACCGTCTGCTAACCAGGCTTGATGATACGCAATCAATTGCTCCGTTTTCTCGATTACATGCACGTTAGCATGAGGAATTAGTTCCTTGATTTCATCAGGCCATTTAGATGTTAGGGAAGGGGGACACATCAAACATGCGAAATACCCTTTCTTACCTTTCATAGCGTGATATCCATCTGCTATAGCTGTCATGATGCTAGTTTTCCCTGTACTCATTTCGCCCTGTATAATTACCGATTTTTGACTTAATAGTCGTTTGCTTACTGCGGTAGCTGTATGCCCTTGAACCGGAAACAATTCGCGTGGATAACTATTAAAGTGTTCCAATGAATCATGTTCCAAAGGATTATGAGAGGGAGTAACTGTCTCTGATAACTTTTTCACCATGCCTTCGTTGTGTTCTAGTAGATAAGACGTTAAATCGTCTATGGCTTCTAGCGATTCTCCGCTACCATCTTTAGGAAAGGAAATTTGTCCTTCCTGTAACAAACGCTCTATGAATAGATCCGCTTGTTCCTCCGTCAAGTTAATAGAGAAAAGTGAAAGCCCATTAGGAAATAGTTCCTTATCAGCATATAACTCATGTTCTACTAGGTGCTCACAACGAATCAGTTCCGACAAGACGATTTCTTCCCACTCAGGTAAGATATGAAGTCCGTATTGAGCACCACCAAGCAATTGAGCAATATCTTTCGCTGGATTGCCTTGAAAAGATAATACGTAATCACTATTGTTCAATACACTTTCGTGAACAATGGCAATAGCTTTACGAGTACGACTCAATGTCATTGCGAACTTCTCATACTTCCCTTTTTCGCAACCTAATGACTTTTCTCGGTGGAAGATAAAATCTGTGGTCCCTTTTTTTCCGTAACCCATTGAGATGCCGCCTTGTGAACCTACGTCAATCGCACCCTTAATCGATTGCAATGCAGAGTCACTTCCACTAACTATAGTGACTAGTAACTTGTCATATTGACGTTCTGTTTTTTCGTAAGCAAGTGCATAGCAAAACACTTCATGCCATGCATCTTTCAAACGAACTTGCAGCATTTTCGGGTTATCTTCTGTCTCTTGTAAATAATTCATCTATAAAAGCCTCCATTTTTCGTATTAAAAAAAGCAATTCAAAAACAACAATGTTCACTCATGTGAGTATTTGTTGAATAATTGAAATGCTTCTGCCTCTGTTTTAGCAAAGCCTAATAATATGTGGCCTGCTAATACTTTTATTAAGTCGTCTCCGGATCCGTTAGGATGTTTGCCCAGAGGAATTAACTGTAGTTCTCCGATATTACGCACTGATTTGGTTTGAAGTGAATTCATTACTCGTTACCTCCTTCATTGGAATTGCAGTTGCAACTCGCTCAAAGTCGGCAATAAGACTATTAGCAGTCTTCTGAATGATTTCCCCGTATTTACGTAAGGATTCTCCATTATCACTAGACCAACCACGAACATACTCGAATGAGTAATCACTGGTGTCTAATCCAAAATAGGAACAGATAATAAAAGCAACACCTTCCGCAACACTTTCCATTTCCTCTTTACTCGTTTTTGCATGGGTATGACAATGAACACGACTATGCACAAGTTCATGTACCGCTGTTTTGGCACGATGATTAATGGATAAATGGTCTCCAATCATAATTTCATGAGTAGAAGGACGATAATAACCATTTGAACCATTCGCAAAACCAATATGCAGAGGACAATCATCTTCTTCTGCAAGTAGCTTGACCCATTCAAATATACGAATTGCTTCATCAGACTCGCCATCAAGGGTTAGTGCGTGGGCATCTATAGATAGTGGTTCTCCTTCAGTTTGTGATACATCAAAAACTGAAACTCCTATAAATCCAACTTTCTTCTTTTCAACTTCCCCTGTGATTTCATCCTTCTCCAGTTTAAAACGGGGAGCAAGAATACGAATTGCTTTTTCTCCTTTTTTCACGAACCGGTTTAACTCTTTCCATCTGTTGAAGGAAGCGATATACCTTGCATTCGGACATTGTTGTGCAATCAGCATGATGTTATTAAATGAATAATCGTACATCAACGCTTGCATCTGCAAGATAGCTTTGTATTTTTCTGGTTCATAAGAAAAATGTAAGACACCATCTTCCAGCTGTTGCATTAATCCCTCCACTTGTTCTTTTTTTTCTGTTGCAGTTCGACGAGTAAATGATTTTTTCGTCATGTGCAAAACACCCTTTCTAAAAGTTTTTACCATTTCTCTAAAAGAGAACGCAAAAAAGCCCTTAGACTGATATGTTCACATAGTAAAATAAAAAAATTACTATGAAACGCAATCAGCCCAAAGGCTTATTAATTGTTCATCACCGCAGAATCGCTCGAAAGAGAGGATTTGCATTAAAAAAGTTAGATAAAATAGTATGGATTTATTATACATCATGGTTATAGAAATTTCTATATAGAAATGCATTCTGCCATTAAGTCCTTGGAAAGCGAGTAATTCGATAATGGTGAAAAGTGTAATCCATTAATGGAAAATCCTCGCTGAATACAATCTACTACCTCATTCATTCCATCCTCTACAGAAGTAACGTTTCCAATAGTTCGTGCCATACGCAAATCGTGATTCAGTACCACTATCTCCACATCGGGTAGTGCATCCTTCCTGTATTGATTAATCACTAACCCAAATTCACAACCATTTACTTCATCTAAACATAAGTACTCAATCTCTTCTCTCATCTACTATCTCTCCTCTTTTCGAAAAATTCCGACTAAACAAAAAAGCTCCTTGAAACCAACGCACGTTGCGTGGCTCCAAAGAGCTTAATAGTTTAGTCCTAGCAGATACCTAAAACGTATCGCTTTTAATAAAATTAGTATACCATTCTCCCTAGAAAATGAAAAGCCATATTTCGACTTATTTCCCTCTTTATAAAATTCTCAGCTAGTTTGATATATTAAGTATACCAGTTGGGAATACGCGTAACCTTGAATTACAGGGTACATGTACTTCCTCCCAATCACCTTCAAACACTTCTTCTAGCTCCACTTCCTCCTTGTCACACCACTTTTTACAAGTTTCGCAATAATATTCGTACATCATTAATTCCTCCATATAATCTCGTGTTCATTCAAAATGTTTTTAATAGATTGTTAATGAAGGGAGTAAGATACTTTAGTACCTCAACTCCACTCAAACGATTAATCTATTACACGTCTATTGTGCTTATCCCACACTGTACCGTTATAACTTACACGACCAATACGGACACCGTTGATCTCTACATAGCTATTGTCCCAGTCCCAGGTACTTCCTCGTAACCACTCAAAATGATTGTGAAGTGAATATACATAATCCTTCACTTCTTGATAGGAATTTAAGAGTACATTTACCTTTAGACTAGGGATTATAAGATTAATCAAAGGATAGTCCTCCTTTGGATAGAACAGAACGTATGGTATCAATAAAGTTAGCCATGGCTACATGAATAACTTCTCTTTCTGTCCCTTCTGGATAAACACTACCGATTGCACCACAAACCAAATAATCATTTCTCCACTTTAATTGTTTTAATTCCTCAGCTACATAACTCTCGAATGCTCTTGCAGTCATCTCTACATCTGAACTCCAATATTTAGAAACGACTCCCTTATCCATATTGATGGAGTTTTGATAAAAAGCTGTGCGATTTGTAGTGTAAGGAATAGATTTCACTAATTCTCCCGTTTGTTTAAAATGGTATTCGGATAAAGCTTCAGCATGACTACGGATAAAAGACACTCGTTTTTTTGCTATTTTCTTTACCATTTCCTCTTTAGATTTCTCGGATACACACCCATTTAGCCTGCGTTCATTCATTCGGTCAAACTCACGAATTTCCACATCCATAAAAGCCTGTAAATTCCCTCTTACAGCTTGGTACATATCGATGAAGGGTTGATATACCGTATAGGATTTTTTCGCTCCAGATACATCAATATAGGCCGTTGTAGTTCCTTCTTTGATTGTCTTTAGCAACGTCCCCATAGCTGATTGAGCTTCTTGTAGTGCTGCTCCTTCTGTACCTTTGGATAGAAAACCAATCTTCCCATTCTCGAAATGATGACTCGCATTGTATAAATAGCTATCAAGTGCGTGATACCATTCGTGCGCGAGGATACCTAAAGAGCCATTCACTTTCGTCAAATTAATTACTTGTCGTGAAGCTTCGTAATGTCCTAAAGCCGAACCACTACCACGCGAACCAAATGCCATTGCCAATGTTCCATCTAAGCTAACTGCTTTATGAGGTATCGTAAGAATTTTAGATAAGTCCACATATGCTTCAGCTGCATTCCGTAAATGAAACGCTGCCTTGTGGTCCTCAACATAATTTCCAAATTCGACCGAGCGGAAATTAAAATGAGCTCCAAACTCTTCCGGAGTAGAAAATTGAATTGAGGAACCAGCATCTCTTACAGGATTTTCTGGTATATCTCTTTTCCATAGAACCTCTTTAGCTTTCGTGGTTTTAGCAACTTTCGGTTTATTAGTTGGTATGACTTTTTCCCAATCCTCTTCAAATATGACTCTGTTTAATGCGGTCTCACGAGATTTCGGTTTGAAGAAATAGTTCATAAAAGCGCCTCTAAACTCTTGGTCTCTGATTGCTAAGGAATCAGCTAGGTCCTTCAACATCCAATATCCCCGTTCCTGATATTTTAAGTTTCCTACACAAGTAATTCTCTTTGCAGTATGCTCAGCGGAATAGAGAGCAGTAATATACTTCTCAAAAGCAAAATATTCATCCTTCTTTTTGATTCCTTCCAAGCCTGCACTCAATATAAGAAGTGTTCGTGCGTATTTTTCACGAGCAACCGGTGAGTCAGCAGATTCTTTGGGAATTCGGTTAATGAACAATTGAATTGCTTTCGCAACACCTGGTTCTACCCCTACCTCTTTGCAATTAGCTAAAGAAAACCATGAAAAGAAGGTAGGACGTTTTAAAACATCAGCTGCTACTCGTACATCTGTTTTTTCCATCTCATGTAATAGCTTTAGACTAGGTTTCTCTAGAAAATTGATGCGAATAGCTGAAATATCTTTTTTAGCCATGCCTATTTTCTCTCCAACATCATACGAAACGAAATTTCCTTTCTGCTTTTCACTTCGAATATCCGGTATTACAGAAGTTCCTACCGTTTCGCTGTTTGTTTCTGTATTCATAAATGCGTCTAATGTCTCCCAAAATGTAATCTGATGTGGTTGCATATGCTTTGCTCTCCCTTTTTTGTGTAATAAAAAGAGAGACTCCATCCTATAAATAGAATGAAATCTCTTTTGATTTAGTCTCTAACTTTTCTATTAACTAAATGGATTGGCCTTCTTTACCACCTTATATATGGTGTATTGAACGGTATGTCTACCACCTAAACATTCAGCAAACTCCTCTGTTTCTAAAAATGCAGTATCTCTAAGAGCTAATATACCTTCATCATTATCTGGTCCCGGACCAAATCCCATAAGATCAAATAATTTTACGAATTTGGTTAATTCATTCTTAGTGTCCTCCATATTCGACATTTGTTCACAAGCTTGTCCAGGTATCCAAACTGTCTTATGAATACCTATAATACTTATAGCAAGTAGAACAGTAACTACAGCTGCGAATTTCCACCATTTATTAAACGTTCTCATATTCTTGCCACCTCATTGTCCCCAATAATAACATTCATTACCTGTAGATAAATAATCTCTTCGCTTCAATTACTGTTAGTTATCAATTAATTGATCTCTTCCATTTTCAAAACTTCCAATTTACCGTTGTTTAAAGCAATAGCAAGGCGATACATCTGGTCAAATACAGGACCGATTATTTCATAGATGAAGCCTTGCTTTGGACAATGTTCAATGTACTTTCCCTCTTGTTTTAGTAATTGTAAAAATTTCTCCTTTTGTGCATTCATTCTTCCTTGTAGAGTTTGTTGGCTCATACAAAACACCCTTCCTCAAAGCTTATTTTTTAACTGTTCCTTTAAAAGAGAACGCAAAAAAGCCTTTGAGCAGATTGGTAGTTTTATAGCATAAAAATAAAAATATGCTATAATTCTCAATCAGCCCAAAGGCTTATTAATTGTTCGTCACCGCAGAATCACTCAAAAAGTGAGGATTTGCATTAAAAATGTAAAAAGAATAGTTATATCTTTATTTTAGCAAATGAAAGGAATAAAGTAAACAATATTCTTAATACTGATAACTCTCCGATTCCTTCTGATTTAGCCACAATAACCAGACTTTTTTAAGCATTCTTGGCATATAGTAGTTAAAAATCTAAGGGAGATAAATATATGAATGTAAAAATAAGGAAAGATAGCTGGACTGCAGAGGATGATAATCTACTTTACGAGTTAGTTTTTAAGAAAATCGAACGAGGAGAAACACAAATATCGGGATTTGAAGAGGCAAGCATCTTACTAGGTAGAACAAAACAGGCTTGTGCATTTAGATGGAATAAATACCTTCGAACTTCCTATCTTCAGAGAGAGGTAGCTTCCCAAAATACATCGCCTACATCACCCGAACAAAACTACCTAAAATTAGCAATGGAGAGTTATGATGAAATGAAACGTTCATATGAGCTAATGTTTCAGGAATACAACTTACTAAAAAATGATTATGAGCAATTAGTAACATGGGTTAAGCAAGGAATTGCAAAAATAGAATAGTAGTACAATAAAGAATCCATTTTGAAAATTGCTCAAAATGGATTCTTAATAAACATTTAAAGGAATTACGTTATCTCTTATTTATATTCAAGATATATTTTAGGTCCTAAGTACTTTTTATTGTGTACAGTCATATGTTCTAACGCCGACATTATATCATTTTTATTAAATTTAATGTGTAAACACGATAAATCATTCCTACTATTATCGGTTATTCTTTCTCTTAAAGCTCTTGGCCATCTTCTCTCTAACGTAGCCCACTGAGTTTGAATTTCACCTACTCCAACATCTGGATATGTGAGAATTAAAGGTAATTTATAATGGTCTAAAGCTCTCTCTATCTCATAATTCAAAAAGCCTCTATCATAATTTGTATCATTCGATAAAATTATTATCATAACTTTAGAATTACTAAGTCTTTCATTTAAAGCTCTTTTTAAAGTTTCAGGTAAACTAGTATCTCGTACAACATTTGTTTTTTTATGGCTGTCAATATAGTTAAAATCCTCTTTTGCTGCCCAACCTTTTAATAAATTAAAATATCTAATATCCGATTCAGACGGATTTGTTTTACCTTGACCATCAAAAGCTGCATAAACTCCATTTCTATATGCCATTTTTCTCCAACTCCTTTAACTTATAAAAATTAATATTCCTTTTTTTATCTTCATGTATAACAATTTTGATTTTAGAAGGTTCTCTAAATTTTACTTTACTAATCTTAAACGTCCATATAAGAACTTCCAGTAATTGTTGATCTGTAGCATCATAATCTCTCTTCCTAGTAATCCCTGTTCCTAGTAGTGGCATTACAACTGTTTTCTGGTTATATAACGTATTAACTTCACTCCAAAATTTTAATAAGCATGTTGCATATTCTGTTAGGTTTAAACCTGCCTCATTATCATCATCAAATTTTGATAAGGCGACTAAAAAATAATCTTCGTCTCTATATATGCTCCCAAGTTCATATTTTGTAGTCTTTCCCCCCAGCCCTCTAAGTACGCCAGTCTCTTTAATATTTTTTTTCAATCTAGGATCGTTGGTTATCCTTGCATCGAACTTTCGCACGTCCTTTAATTTTGGGTACTTTTTTTGTATGTACATTCCATTTAAAGTACTAGCTGAAATCAAATCATTATCAACTTTAGAATCGAAATACTCATTAAATGCAATTACCTTATAATCTTCAGTATCTTGTTCAAATATATCTCCTACACTAATTTCAAAAATAGAGCCGTCTATATTTAACGTAACCGATTTTAAACCTGATGCTCTTATCAAGAAAGAAATTATGTAAATAATTGAAACGCCAAGTATAATCCAAAACAAAGTATTCTTAAAATCAAAGTCATAAAAAGAAAGAATAACCGAAACTACCGCAAACATAATACTAGGAAAAGCCCAGGCATTTTGCCAAAAACTTTTTTCAAATATTAGTTCCTTTAATTTTGAAACTCTTTTATTATTCATAATTTTTCTAGCCCCCTTATAGTAAAGAAAGAAATTTACTAACCATAAATATGAAAATTCTCACTACTATTGTACCTTTAATATGAAAAGAAAAGTAGCTTGTATTAGAAAGGCCCCTTTAAACCAAATATTCTAAGTGGGGTATTTTACGAGGCACCCACATCTTAAAATACTTGAAAGTGTACTTGCAGATGTTATAATAAAGGTAGAAATTGCTTATACTAAAAAGAACGCTCGGTGTTAGCGCACCAAACGTTCTTGTAATAAAATAGATCGCTTCAAATGCGATCAGCACAGTGGTTAAGTGAACCGTCCTTTGCTTGGGAGCTCAGGGACGGTTTACTTTTTTTGTGAAAAAGTATATGACAAAGCCAAAATAGCCACTATCAGCGAAGAAAAGCCAATTATGAGACTAAAAGCTTGAAAAACTGTCATAAGCATCATCTCCTTCCCCCTCCACGAATGTAGAAGTTAATGGAAAAAAAGATGTGCCAATCGCCCTGAAACTCTATTTTATTACTCTATAATTATACCATACATACGTTCCTCACACGTTAATTCTCCATAAAAAAAAGAAGGTTTTTGCACTCTTCTTTCCATGTTTCATATCCAATCATTTAAGCTGTTTTACACATAAATTGAATACATTTTTCTGGTATTGACAAACCGTTTCTAACGTCTGTATTATTCATTCATTTTCCCTTCAACTCTCTAAGAGAGTTTGCCAATCTCTATAAAAAGTAAACAAAAATGAAGCAGCTAGAGAATTTCTCCGCCACTTCATTTATTCACCACTATTAATATGCGTAAGCTACTGTTGCTAATTCTGTTCGTTTTGAAAATTGAAGAACATATTGAGCGACATCAATCGGAGTCATATTTAAAGCACGGAAAATCTTATCGTATGTATCCGTACTTAAATTGTATGAACCACCTTCAGCTCTTGCAATTGTTTTAAGACTCACATTTGCTAATTTTGCTAGTTCACTTTGTGTGTGATCTAACTCCATTCTTTTGGCAAATATTATATTTCCATAAATGGCCGCTGTGCTAAGAAATAGTTCATGAAGTTCAGGATGTGTTTTTAGTAGTTCAGTTGAATCTAACAAGTTACGTCCTTTTTTCATAAATCATCATCCTCCAAATATTTAGTTGGTTCTTTTATTACCTCTGCATACATCTGATAACTTAGATTTCTCATATGATCAGTTTCATCTACATCTGGCTCCAATGTTTTTATAAAAGCCTTAGTAAAAACATAATATGATTCCCCTTTGTGTTGAATTGGGAAAAAGAGCAATCGTAAATGTTCATTATGACTAATTCCGTAACGCAATTCATAAATTGGAACTACACCTAAAGGTTTCACCAATTGATATTTTTTAGTTCTTGGAAATCCATTAACCATTATATCTAACTGCGTTCTTTCTCGACAAAGTGTTTTTAAGTTAGCTAAAGACAATTTATTGAACGCTAATTGGAGAAAAGTATAATGAATCATATCATTTTGATTAGTTTTTGATGCAAATAAGAGAGCATCTAGATATTCTCCCACGGAATCAATATCATTTTCATCGGTTATGGTTATTATATGATGTTTTATCATGCGCTTAATGTATCATATATTACTCATGTTGTCTAACAATATAAGTAATATATGACCTTCCCTCCTCCATTATACTAACTTTTTCACTTTTCCATTTGGCAAAATCGCTTTGACGGAAACGCTTCTCTTTGTACGTTTTTTCGTTATAATGGAATGCTCCGTCTTTTCCTCTATGACCTCATGAGAGACTATTTCCATACCCTGTACGGCATGTAAAGTATTACCTTCACCAATAATGCCATTTACAGCACCAGAAGCAAGGAGCAAGGCCATTTGACCTTGTGCAACATTTATAAGAGGTTGTCCACCTAACTCTAGTTGCTTTGGTTTGGTACGCTCAATAAAAGCATGAAAACCTTTATTTGATTGAATAAGGTCTATAAATTCAGATTTGTTCTCCATACGTGAATAAAAAGTATTTATATCGGTTTTCGTTCCTTTTACAACCCACGTTTTATGCAGCTTCAGTTTGTCTAATTGCATAACATTTATTTCCACATAAGATTCATCATCCATCTGCAAAAGGAAGTTATAAAGTTTTTCGTTTAATTCCTTATTATCCGAATTTCTCTTCTTTCCAATAAAGATACACTGACGAAAATCAGGGTAATCTTCATCGGTAAAGCGAGTTATCGCAATATCTTCAAAATACGAAGAAAGAAATCTTGCTATCTTCTTATCTGCGTATCTGTAGGAAGGAATAACGTACATTAAAACTCCACCTGTTGTTAGGTAACGAGTACCTCGAACTAACTCTGTATATTCTTTTCGCTCTGTTTTTTCATCACCATGCCCTAGCATCGTATTGTCGTACGGGGGATTGAGATAGACCATTCCCAGTGCATCATTGGATATAACCATGGACTCAATTGGAGCCTGTACTACTTTATCGAGTACCGTACTAGCTAGTTTAGCTCGTGTTTTATCCAACTCTACCCCGTATGTTTTAACAGTGAACGAACGTTCCTCTCTTGCCTCGGTTAGTTGTTTTAGGATTAAACCTTCTCCACAAGTAGGATCTAATACAGATGTATCTTGTTCAAACGTCAATACATCTCGTAAATATTCCCCTTGTCTTGGTGGTGTGGCAAAAAATCCAGCTTTTATCTTA
Organism: Psychrobacillus sp. FSL K6-4615; assembly: GCF_038008225.1. Taxonomy (NCBI): domain Bacteria; kingdom Bacillati; phylum Bacillota; class Bacilli; order Caryophanales; family Bacillaceae; genus Psychrobacillus; species Psychrobacillus sp. FSL K6-4615. Next base: position 69,759 of record NZ_JBBOYQ010000002.1, read on the forward strand.
TTTCCAATTTGGCTCATAATAAATTCCTCTCAATCTCTATTATTTAAAAATAAAAGAGTCTCCGCAAAAGCAGACACTCTAGTATTTTCTATAGTTATATCTCTCATCCTATCAACTTCAGAAGGGCAGATCGTCGTCCGACACTTCTATTGGTCCATTAGGATATGGTTGGTAATTAGAATTTCCTTGTTGCCCGTTTTGAGAAAATCCACCTTGTTGTCCTCCGTAACCACCACCATTAACACCTGCTCCTACCAACTCTCGATTTTGTTGAAAAGATGGTTGTTGCTGTTGTTGATTATATGATGGTTGCTGTTGTTGCTGTTGATTATAAGTTGGTTGCTGCTGTTGTTGAGTATTCGGTTGATTTGTTTGCCCTTGCTGTCCAGTCGGCTGATTATCTTTCTTCGGCTCTAAGAACTGTACAGAATCGGCAATAACTTCCGACACATAAACTCGCTTACCATCTTGACCCTCATAATGTCTTGTTTGTAAACTGCCTTCAACACCTGCTAAATGACCTTTTTTCAGGAAATTTGCAGCGTTTTCAGCCTGTTTTCTCCAAACAACACAATTGATGAAGTCCGTTTCTTTTTCTCCCTGTTGGTTACTAAATTTACGATTTACAGCTAATGTGAAATTGGCAACTGCTACACCACTTGGAGTGTATTTCAGTTCCGGATCTTTTGTAAGTCGTCCAACCAATGTGATATTGTTTATCATAATAAAGCTCTCCTTTTAACTGGCCTCTTTTTAGGCTCTCAGTTATTGTTTTTATACAAACATTTCTCTCAATCTTCTACTAAGAAAAAGTAATCAACGAAACGTTTAAACATAGATGGTTTAGCAGCATGAGAAGTAGCTGATCCGATAGACCAATTTTTATCTCCTGCCATTCTCCAAATAATACGTTCATCTTGAAATTGTTCTACCATGTTATGAACCAAAGCTACAGCTTCTTTACGAGCAACATTCTTGTCGCTGGCTTTTAAACTGTAATATCTGATTTTCCCATCTGGAGAACGCATTTCTAATCGGAAGTTTCGACAATCTGAAACAATAGTTCCTCCAAAAACTTCACGATATACTTTTTCCATTGTTGTTTCTTGTAATGCTGTTCCTCCAATACTTCTAGTCATAAAACTAAACACCCTTTCTCAAAGTTTTTACTGATTTTCCTCTCGGAGAATACAAAAAAAGCCTTTGAAAAGTTTACTCAAATAGCAAAAAAGCACAATGCTATTATTCATAAACAGTCCAAAGACTTATTATTATTCATCACCGCAGAATCACTCGAAAGAGGATTTGCAAAAAAATATAGAAAAATTAGTATGTATATATTATAAAACGAACTTTTAGCGAAGTCAACGACCACATTTACCTGAGAATAAAAAAAGCTCTATCTCCTCATACGTGAGATAGAGCTTCATTCTTTTTTAGTTCTCTGTGCTCGAAACGAATACGTTCTTTTGCTTGAGACAAAATACGTTGAGCGCGCCATCCATAATATTTAACCATTATCCATGTTTGAGCAACTTGTATCTTCTTCATAAAATAATTATACTTTGCTCTTTCCTCGTTATTCAATAACTCCTTTAAAGTCGTAGTCATTGTAAACTCTCCTTTTATTCCACTTATTAAGGGTATTTTTTAGCCTTCTGTATCCTCTTCATTCAAGATGTCTTCTAACGTTGTATCGGCTTCTGATGATGCCTTTTCCGTTTCATACTCCTTGCTAATGTCCAGACCTAATTTCTTAGACAATGTAATCAGTATCTTGTCACCAAAATAACCACCAAGTACCGCTAAAATACAACTGATGCTATTTAATTTAACACCAACATCAATTGTTGGGCTTTCCCACGGGATATACTGGGGAGCCATACTCATGGTAACACCTACTATCCCCAGCATACATACTTTGCTCAACAACCATACAAAAAATACTATCCTACCAAGATAAGGCATGGATATGAATCGATTCCATACGCTTGTAAAGGACAATGTTTCTATTTTTGTTAACTCCAATTTGCTAATGGATACTGCAATGGCCACAACAATAGTGATCAATGCATAAATCACAAAAACATTACTTACTATCATTTTATTCACCTCCAATTAAATAGTCAAATTACCGATCTCCAAAAACTGAAAATTCCATCTTTCCACTTACATAAATTTTTCCACAAAAAAAGCCTCTGGACAAATTTGTTTTCACATAGCAAATAAATGCTAGATCACAAAAATGCCCAAAGGCGAATAGTTGTTCATCACCGCAGAATCACTCATAATAAGAGGATTTGCATTAAAAAAGAAAGGAAAAAGATATGTATAAAGTATAACTTACAGCGGTAAAAAAGAAAAGATGTTGTAGCCTATTTTACATAGTATCTGTAGGTTTAAAATAAAGTTTGATCCAAAAGTTCTCGCTAACACGCATTTGCTTTAAATAAAATAAACCCGTTTTGAAAAAAAGTTTGTTCAAGATGTGTTTATAAAAAAGTTTGTTCATTTTTCTGCAAGTCTTCACTTATTACATATATTGCTGCACGATTACCAACAGTCTTTTTAGGTTTTCCGTTTGCTAACCAAACTTGTCGAATATGAATAAAAGGTTCAATATGACCAACATATTTTCTATTAAATTCCTTACCAATTTGTGCTTTAATTATACTCGGTTTCCCGAAATATACCATACCAATATCCTTATAGGTATCTGATGCTTCGTTTAAGTCGAATTCTTTTCCATTTTTTTGCGATTTAACAAAATCTCCTACTTCTTTAAAAATGATTTTTCTTAATTCTGAATTAGATAAGGAGGTAGCTGGAATTAATCCATAATGATTGTTTAACAAATCATTAACTAATGTACTAACGTTTACTCCAAGCTGCTTAGCTTCATTAGTAAGACTATTTTCCAATTCAGGGCTAGGATAAAATTGTATCCTCATTTTAAACAACTCCTTAGTGTATTTTTAATGGCGGTTTGTGAGTGGTGACTATTACGCTCATTATAATTACGTCGAAGACATCCGTCAACCTTATTTCAAACAAAAAAAGGGTGAGAACTTAGCCATTCTTCAAATCTATTTCCTATTTCTGAATTTAATTAAACAGGATTTTTAATCAAACTTTATTACAAATTATCAATCTTTATTTTAAATAATCGAACTCTTTTTAATTGGTTCATTCTTTTTTATAAACTACAGTATCTATATCGAGTTACTTTATACCCTTTACAGTAACTAACCTTAGATACTATAGAGTAAAAAAACTTTAATACACTTCTATTGGATCAAGGAAATCCTTGATGTAAAAGGAAAAAACGTAGTAACTACAAGTAGTTACTACGTCGTTTTTTATTTAATCAAATATACTTAATTGTACTAGCTCATGTTGGGGTTTTCGAATTAAGTGGTGACTGATATGAATGGTTCGGAAAGTAAATCTATCATTTTCAATAGCTAATATTCTATCCGTTTCCCAACCACGACCAGTCCTTCTTTCTACAACCTCTCCAACTTTATAGCCCCAATCAATAATGGTAGCTAAATATCTAAGTGGTTCCACTAATTTGTTTCGTTCATCAAATTTATGTTCCTTAAATAATTTGGAACTTCGAGCAGATAGCTCGTTAAATTCACTGATCAGTTCTTCGTTTGTTTTTATTACAGTGGTCATTACTTTTCTCTCACCTTCTATTAGCGAGCAATCACTAATTTTATTCCTTCAATGCTATTTAGCATTAATTTCTATACCTCTTTAGTTGGTACGAGTACAGGGCAAATTGGAATTTCCACAAAACCAGAGCGATAGTAGTTAATTGGCTTATCTACTATTTTTGCATCTAGCAATAATTGCAGCATTCCTGAGTTCTCCGAATAATCTTTAATGGCTACATGGCCTGGTGGTAACATTCCTACTGACACACTTGCTCGAGCTTGAAACTTTTTACCTCTCACCGAGTACAATTCAATAAAAATGTCCCCTTCACTCTCCATAACTTCTACGAAACATTTTTTATTGCTATATGTTAAGGTAATCATCTCATTGTTTTTCATAATATATTTCCTCCGCTTTCTGTTCGTATGCTTCTTATGAGATAATTTAAATTACCTCATATGGAAGTTGTTTTCACATTGTTGGCACATATTCATTCAATCCTTCTTGAAAATGCAAACACCATATTTGAGTAGGTATCTCTACTTCAAATGGTTCCTGTTCGGCATATCCCACAATGCATTCATCCGTCACTCCAATAGATTGAACATCACTTTCAACATTTACTTTGTATAAGTCAACCATGCAGTTTTCACCGGTACTCATCGCTATCTTTTGTGAGAGTTGATTAACCATAGTTTGTAACTGTTGTTCACTGTATTCAACTGTTGGATTAACTTGTAAGCGAAGTGTGGAATCATAAAAGGGATGCCAGATAGCAAAACCTTGATCTACAAATGTAATTAAGCCTTTAGCTGCTCCTTGGTCACCATCAAACTTCTCTAATATTTGTTGGTTATAGATAACAATAATTTTTAACGTTTCTATTAATTGCTCATTCATTAAAATTCCTCCAAAGTGTTATTCCGCAATGATTTCAAGTTCATGAGTTTCCATGTACTCTTCAAAAGCTTCAATAAACTCGTTTTGTTGTTCATTGATTTCTTCCTCACTCAATCCCTGGTCCACTAAGTCCATATGAACTCCTTGCCAGTTTTGTCCGTGTTCTTGTAACATCCACTGATTAAACGTCATCTTTAGATTTGCACAACTTTGTTGCCAAAGAACAATACAAGACCGTCTATCGCAATAGAATGAAGTTCATCTTTGAGATACATAGATGTGGCATCCTCTATCGAAAGGTAACTCTTCTGTTTATTTGTGTTACGCAAAATAAGCAGACAGTTCCCATCTATATCCCAAACCGTATCTCCAAATTCAAACTCACCAAATTCTCTACCTATTTCATCCCAAAATTTAGATTCCTCTATATATTTATCAATATCTAGTGTGTCCTCTAAATCGCAAAGACGACTATTTAAAGCGGAATCTAATATATCCTTTTGTTCAAAACTACATGCACGAACATACAAGTTTTGAAGTTCGTACGTGATTTTTTCGATTAATAGCGTAGGTAATTGTTGAATGAATGTTGTTTTCATATAAAGTTCCTCCCAATTTGGACCACAAAGGAAGTGTTAAACACTCCCCTTGAAGTCGCTAAAATTTGCCTCTAAACGTGTTTACGCATATCGACGTAAACTTAATTCACTTCGTTTGTTTCGATGGAAATTCAATACTCTCGACTCAGTATCTAAAGACATCACGATAAAGTCCGTTTGCAAATCAACCACTTGTCGATTCTTCGTGACGATAGACTTAGGAATTGCTCCGGTAAGTACCCATTCATCGAGTAGTTCCATATTTACCTTTCCATAGGTACAAACAAAATTCTCACCCAAAACATCCAGTAACGTTTCCATTTCCCACTTTGGTGCATGAGGTAAATAAGAAACACTACCAATGGAGGTTTTTATCTTCTTATCTTTGATAAGCTTAGGTATTTGTTCTAATTGCACCTTCAAACTTTCATATTCTCTTTGATTCGTCTCTAATTTTTTGTGCTCCCGCTGAATTTCCTGAAGCAGGTCTTCATAGGACTGCCCTCCAAATAAGGTATCCACCTTTTGCGTATAAGACTTCCCTTTTTTATTCAAGGTTGGTCGAACGTAATAAGTAGGTGGTAACAAAAAGGGAGCAGCTAATTCCGCTTTGTTCTCATTGTTCATTTTCTTAACATCCAGGCTAATCAGAGAGATTGCCATATCAGGTTTTACATAATCGAATAGATCCATGATTATTGCTGAATGGTCAGTAATTCTTTTCTCTTTGGTCACGTATTTAACAACCATATTAATCTCGTCAAATACATACCGTTTCCCTGGAAGTTGGTCAAATTCTTTACGCAAGAACAGTTTTGCTTCTTCCAAGAAGTGTTCTCGTTGTTTCATCTCTCGGTATTGACCTTCTTTGATATAAGTTTCAAACGCTTTAATCGTCATGAAACTTTCATTCCCTCTTCATGATAAGAAAATAAATCATGAGTTTTAGGTTGGAAGGTTGCTGATACATCCTCTATTTTTCGCATATAGGAAGCTATATTACGATTGGTGATACCATGATTACGGACTTGGCAATTCACCACTCCACTTTGCATTAGGACAATACCTACCTGTTCTTGTTCATATAAACCAAACATAGAACAACGGGTATATCCTTGTTTCTCCGCAAGTTTGACCAGTTCATTTTGAGAAAAATCCGTTTGATAAATCCACTCAATTCCACTAAAAGAAGGCTCAAATGCTCCTAAAAATTGGTCAATGATATATCGAAATGAGTCTGGACTTCCCGAAAATAATAGTCGGTACCCTCTTGATTCTGTTCCTCTAGTAGAGAATGGAACAATTTGAAACGTAGTTTGTTCATGTCTCCATAAAAGTGATTGTTTTTCCGCATGTTTGAAATGTAATGGGAGCAGAAGTGGAAATAATTCACTCGGATCTTCCTTCATAAAACAAGTGACACTATAATAAGGTTTCCCTGTCATAATGCCATCCCCCACTGACTACAATTCATAAAATTCATTACTCAACACCCTTTCTCAAAGTTTTTTCTTTCTCTTTTAGAGAACGCAAAAAAGGCCTTTGAGCAGAATGGTTTACATAGCAAAAATGCTATGAATCTCAATCTGCCCAAAGGCCTATAAATTGTTCATCACCGCAGAACCAGTCAAAAAAGAAAGGTTTGCCTAAAAAAAGAAATAAAATATTACCCTTTAATTATAACAAAATCGCGCACTCTCAGCAAGTGCACGATTAGTTATTTTAGTTTAGGTGAATAGGTGAAAAATGCAATTTCATCTTTTTCGGAAAGATATAATAAATGCTGAAACTCTTTTTCTAATAGATGAAAATTCGAATCACCGTCAGGAATCGTCAAATAAATTTCAGGTAATTCCGATGCTAAAGATTTAACCATTTTTGAAGCAACCGTGGTAATCTGCTCCCTGCTATTTCTTCCGAGGGTCTGTGCTTTCTTTTTAGTCAATCCAGCATACATAAATAAGACTTTATTGCCATCAACATCTCGTGTACTTTTGGAACGTTTATAAGAGTATATTGATTCTTGGTAATACTGCATTTCAACAAAACCTTCTTTATATTATTTGCTCAACCCATTATTTGGTAAAAGGTATGAGAATTGGTTAATACGTTATTTATAATATACTTAAAAGTATTTTTGTTTACAATACTAAAATTTAATATATGCTTCTAGGTATAGATGGTTTTCATTTTCTTAATCAGAATAGATTACTTTATTTTTACCTGTTGTTTTAGCTGAATACATCCTCACATCTGCTTTTTTAATTAATGCGTTTACCTCCTTCTCTTCCTCGTTTGAAGCAACCCCTACACTTACAGTAACAATGGTTAACTCTTCTACTTTGCTACGGAAGTTCTCTGCTAATTTCCTTTCATTACCTTGCGTAACGATTCCCACCATTTCTTCTCCACCAAAACGACAAACGTACCCCTTATTTCCAACCAATTCTTTTAATATTTTTCCTACTTGAATCAATACTTGATCTCCAACATCATGCCCTTGCGTATCATTCAATCGCTTAAAGTTATCAATGTCTGCAAAGATAACACTTACTTCTTCTTGATGAATTAATTGATTCAACTTGCTATACAAAAATCGCTTATTAAACAGACCTGTCAGACCGTCTGTAACGCTGTTTAAACCCGCTGCTTGCATCATCCCTAGCACACGTTCAAAAAAGCGTATAACCTCATGTGTCATTAAAATAAGAAGCATTACGCTGAATATAAAACGACCCCCATTAAAAGGCAACCACTGTCCTATCACTATAAAAAGTGCTGTCGTCATAAGTAAAATCCCTTGGATATAACTGTTCTCTTGTTCTAATCGAGAAAGATACAGCAAATAACCTCCATATCCCATAAACACAACTATCACTACTGCACCTGCTAAGATTTCATGAAAGAAAAAGGATATTCCCAATAAGCTAAGAACAACTGCCAATGGCCACTGCTCCACCTTGTTTTTGGAAGTTAGTAAGAAACGTCTAGTTGCAATTGCTAAGAATACTAAGAATGCACCTAAATGAAAACCTGTACTCCAAAAATACAAACGTTCCCCTGTAGCTGCCTGAAATAAAATAAGTGAACACAGAGCCAATAAAAGCATTATGGAGCTGTAAAGTACATCTGTGCGTCTTTTCGTTTTGCTATATAGGTAATAGGATAAAACGGATAAAAGGATAAAAAAAGTAGGCAGATACAATAATGGTAGTGCGATTATATCAATAGAAAATATCTTCATGTTTGTATGTCCTTTCTTATTTAGATAGAAGAAAACCTCTTGCAAAGTAATGACTATGCAAGAGGTTTTTGTTTCATATGTGACACTTAATGTGTTACCGAAGGAACAAAATCTTCCAGTGATGATTTGTCTCCGTGATAGAAGATTACGTCACCATCAATTAATGGGAAGTTGAAACCATATGGATCGGTGAATGAATATTTAAAACCTTCGCGTTTCCATTGGTTCGATAATTCTCCATTAATGTATTGCAAATGTGGTTTTGATAAATCTCCATTTTGAATGGATTCAATATCAAAGTTCACAATCAGATAACCGTCTCGGAGGAAAAGTGGGTGCGATTTGTTCAATCGATGTGTCTGACCATACCCAGCTATATTTTTCCCCTCTTCTACAATGTATATATCTGCAGGTAAACTATATTCCCCATACCATGTTTGTTCGGAAGATATAGCATCTGCTTGAGGTACCATCGCATTAACCGGAACATTGTTTGCTAAAGGTCCCATAAAGGTACGTAGTTTCCAATGAAGGATTTGGTCTCCATAAGGACCGGTAGCATTTGCTTGTTTCGAGTAATCTCGCTCAAAATTACGTATAAACGTATGGATAAACTGTGTATTCTTTTCTGTCGTATATCCATAGTTATTAGCATGGCGATAATAATAATCTGCTGTATTGTTTAACTGATCGGTTGGAACATTTCGTAATGGTTCATTTAACTTCACCATACGGTATTCTTTATCTTGTGCGGAGCCAATCTTCACGAAGTATTTTGCGTCGTTATGATAATATACATCAACTTTTCTTCTGTTTTGTCCGTTCTTATCTACAAAATAGAAGGAAGGAGTAATGTGTACACCATCTTTTTGTTCACGCATATCGCCTTTGGTTTTCATATCGAACTTGAATTGATAACCAGTTTTTACTGCGACATTTTTATACCCGTCTGGATGGCTGCCGTGACGAATCGGTAATCGGAAAGGTTCTGTAAATGTTGTTCGTGGTTGCCCATCAATCATTTTATCCCCTACCCAATATTGATTCCCCGTTGGTTCGATAAGTCCTTTGGTTGTACGGAATACATTCTCCCAATTGAAATCTAGTATATCGGTTACTCGGAAGTCATATAGCCTTCCTACTACGTCCACTTCAATCGTGTCGTATGCTACATGATTTGCCATGATTCCATTAGGAGTACGATAAGTTAAATTCAAGTTGGCATGATGTTCTTCTGGTAACTCTGCAGGAGCATTTATTGCTATACTACGGAATTTAACCGTATATTCACCCTCTGGTACCCAAACTGGCATAAAGAAGGTTACATCCGTTTGGTTTAAAGGTACTCTAATCCATGTTTCTTTTGGATAAAATCCGCTCTTGTCTGCTGTATATACATCAAATGGAAACTTCACTTGTTTACCATCTGTCTTTGTATATTTCGCATAATCACGATTACCATAACCAGGAGCCATACCTACGTCTAAATGTTGTCCACTTGTTGGTAATGTTACCGTAAATGGTCTATCTAAGATAAAGGCATGACGGTCTGTATCTGAATTAGCGGGTGTTGAACGGTCAGGTGGATCTGTTCGTTGGTCATGTTCCTTATCGTCACTTGCTTTTGCGTACATGACGACTGGCGTATGAACCGTTACTGTATTAATTTTCGTTGGTGATGTACCCGTAAACTCTCTGGTTCCACCACCTGTATTAACCGTGTGTATCGTTTCATACCGCGCTGTAATCGAACTTGGTGTTTGCCATTTGTTTACCTTTGTAGGTTCAATTTGTAAAGAAGATTGCTCCACTTTTACTTGACCAGCAATTGGAATAGGTGATGGTGTTGGTCCGTTCAATGATGCCATAGAATCCGACATAGATGTATTGCCATCTACCACTACTAAGTCATTTTTTACATCTGGAGGACGACTGCCTATAGCGGCTGCTCCCTGTAAATTGGCTGTTGGTGCAGAAGGTCTCGATTCTCCACCATCGACTGTTTCTAATCCTAAGTAAACACTTTCACAATTTTTCGGGAAAACATGATTATTTACGTTTGAACTATGATTAGAATTAGCCGTTACCTGTTGGAAGTTTGGTACAATTGCTATTTCATTTGGCAACGCATAATTTCTAAAAGTTGCATCCATGAATGAATAAATAGCTAAATGTCCAATTTGCCAATAAGAGATGGAGTATGCATCGCTTATGTCTCCCTCTTGTCTTACGTGTTCATACATATACGTGTTAGAAGCTTTATCTAACCAACGCAACATATAATCTTTTGTAACTTTCACTTGATACGTAACGGAACCATTCATTCCTTGATAACGGTAATCTGATAAATATTTCTCTGAATACCCTTCTACCTTCAAGTACTCGGAGGATGGAATACCATACGTCAATACTTTAAACTGACTACTTTCAGCTGATTCCGTTATCAATCCGTTAGGATCAGCGAGCATATTACTCGGGTTACTATTCATCGAACCCCCCGTACCAACATTAATGTCTTTCGGACAAGCTAGTGTTGGTGGTGGGGTGACTGAAGGTGGCCCTGGATCAGTTGGTGGTGTCCCTCCTGGAGTACAACCCGCTCCATTTGGATTAGTAACACAAGGGTCAACAGGGGGATTTGTTCCTCCTGTTGGTTCGATAAGATAGTCATAAGCTACTCCAGATTTAGTTGCTACGTTGTAAATATAATATGGTCCTGTTTTGCCTTCCCATGTAGCTTCATCTCTATCATATTTCCAAAGAGACCTATTAATATCAACCGCCCATTTATTTTGCGGTCGGCTTTTTTCAAATTCTGTAGGATGACAATTTCCAGAGCCTTCTGGAGTATATGGTGGTTTTGCAGTTCCTTGGGGTAACCCTTTTGTTTCTTCTGTGCAATCTCGAATAGATAACGGGTAGGTTCTCGGTCCCATCACATCATATACCAACTTTTCCGCAATTTTATAACCACTCGGAGGTGTATAACTAGCACCACCATCAACAATTAATTGTTGATTAGCAGTTTTCGTTGCGTGCCATGTTGCACGAGGCGTATTCACCTGTACATGAATCCAACGGTCTCCCGATAAGCTAGCCGGAAAATCCGAAGGTGCATGTTGACGATGTAGATTAGCTGCAGGTCCTGTAAGTGTTTTCGTTGCTGCATACACAGTCACCCCACCAATAAGCGGAGAAATGAATTGGAAAATAATTAAAGCTAAAAGAAATAAAACAATTTTTTTCTTTTGTTTCATTATTCCTCCCCGTGCATGATTTTGACAAGACGAAGATTACGTTTAGATGGTGTTTCATAAAGTACATTAGTAGCATTTCTATCCACAAACATACCTGCTCCTACTCCATATAAACCGTTCTTTTCATCTAAATAACGATATACTCGATACTCGTCACCTACATTTAACTCACGCACTTTATCTAATGTGCCATTGTCTAATCGTTTCCAAAGTGTTGCCGGTTTTTTTACAGTTACTTTGCCAAGTTGACCTTTCCAAAGTTCCGTTTTCCCCCACATTACTTTGTTCATTAAAGGGAAAGTACCTCCAGTTTTAATACGGTCATACGCATCTAATACTAAATCTTGATTAGGCAAAAAGTATGCTTTGATTTGGCCTGGTTCTTTTAAAGCGTAGGTCATCCCACCAAACCAGTACTTTCCATCGGAACTATATGATTTGTCTAAATAGATTGCCAATCCTGCATAGTAGTTTGGATCGTTGAAATCACTGAATTTTATTAATCCAAACTTTAATCTACCATCTTCTATTGCCCATTTATCAGGATACCCCTTATCTATAGCATAACCTTCAGGATAACCTGTAAAGCCTAAAGGGCTACTCCCTACATGCTTTGATTTATCTAGAGTTGGATACATTTGAAATCCTACCGCTTTTACTTTGGTAATAGCCCAATTAACCCATTCGACATTCCGTTCCACTTTTGGTTGGTCAATTCGAATTAGTAATGTACCCTTTCTATTACCTACGTCAATGCTGTGTCCGCCTCTACCGTCATTTAACCACTTCACATCTAACTGCTCAATTGTATGGTTATCTGGAAGCTTTGATGCAGCTTCTACAGCTATAGGGGCTTGTCCAACCCCTTCAACTGCTCCACTTAATATACTTAATGATAATGCTCCTGCTATTGACCATTTCCCTACTGTTTTCAACATATTTCATTTCCCCTTTCGATTATCCCTATCTCATTTGAATTGCATCTAACCTTAATACTATTGTACCATATTTAACCAATAGGTGCAAGCACTTGCAAGCACTTTATTAAAGTTGTATAGTTAGATATATAATCAAAGAAGAAGGTGTAATCGTATGGCTAAAGATAATAAATTGGTAACTCGCACTCGCTTTTCAAATTCACTTCGAAATGATTTGTTTGAAGCATTAGTTAAACTGTCAAATGATACTGACATACCTCAATCGAAGCTATTAGATCAAGCTACAGAATTACTTTTAAAGGAACATAACCGCTCCACTTCAAAAAATTAAGTTGCTCGTTGTCTTAGTCTTTTTGGCAAATTCTCCTTCCTCATAGCACAAAAAAACCCTCACACAAAATTACTGTACAAATTAGTACAGAACATTTCGCGTGAGGGTATTCCTCTTTGCTATTTTATAGTTATTGAATTTTAATATGGTTGCTTTTTATTTTAAGTGACAAGCTCTTCCTAGCCACATAATACATGAATATCATACTGAAAAATTGTTTTTCCGTCAAGCACTTGTAACTTCAGAATCTGAATTAACTATTAATTATCTTAATTACTGAGTTACATGATAGAACATCATACCTAATCGCTTATAATACTCGAATTCACCACTTTCTTTAAGCATATTTACCTTCGTTAATACCGTTCCATGTGTTCGCCCTAGAACAAAAGCAATATCCTCTTTCTTCGTACATTCCCAGATAGAACACATATAAGATAGTTCTTCTTCCGTAAACCGGTTGCGATGATTTTCATGGACACCCGGATGATACTTCATTCTCCCATTTGATGCTGTGAATTCGATATTTTCTAAAGTATTAATTGTATACATACTAACATCCCCCTTTGTTGTCCGTGTATATTGCTTATTTTAAGAAACACAAAAACCCCCACACAAAATGCCTGTACTAATGAGTACAGAACGCTTTGCGTGAGGGTACACCTCTTGGTCGCTTAAATTTTTAATGCTCTTATTATCATGGTGAGCTTTTCTGCCCACTTACTTCACTCCCTAATCATACCTAATTACCTACTATTCGTCAATTCTTGATTTTTCTCATGGGAAGGCAATCTGGTATCCAATTGAAATAGCAGATTCTTCTTTTTTAATACAATGCGATGATTCTCAAACATTTCTCTCTCAGCGGGTAGTACCCAATCCAATGTATTTGTCGTTGGTGTATATTTCTTCTTAGACTCTTCCATTCGTTGAAACCATTTTTCATCTCGGTTTTGTTCTGTTCGTAATAATTCTTCCATTTCATCTACCATTTCTTCGATTAATACTTTCAAGGAAGCCGTACTTTCCTTATCAAAAAAGGAGTAATCTGACCTTTCAAATGCTTTCATCAATTTTACATAAGATTGCTGTGTGAAATGGTGGTGCTGCAACCAATCTAAAAATACGATATGATTGTTCATTCGTTCAAATTCCATAAGTAAGGGAATATCTTGGGTATGACGTTCTATATATGATTTAAACTGAACAGGAGTCAACTTGTCTGTGCACAAACAGACAAACGATGCTCCAAATAACTCTATCTCATATGTAGCTGGGACATCTCGATCAACCAAATGACCAATAGTTTCAATTACTCGTTCTACATCCACACGCGTATCTTTTGCGTAGAAAAATCTAATTTCTTCTTGTACAAGCGAATACCACGATTCATAGTTTTTGGCTAAATAGAATGTAGGAGTTCCCACCCTTTCGTTCCCATTAGGAAATATTTCAATTGAATACAACAAGTCTAACCCTCGTTTCTTTATGTATGCCTATCAATAAGAACATTCTAAAATATTCATATTATCTATCGTTTCTTTTGTTCGTTTACCTTGAGAAGCGCTCTTTGGAAATTGACAAGACCATTGCCTATAATTCCACCTACAATAGCACCGGTTCCCCCTGTCCCAATAGCAGATAGTATAAAAACAATGAGTGGTGGATTATTCCCTGTTGCCATTAATATATAAATAGAAAAAAAGATACCTAAAATGGAAAAGATAATGATCCAAATATAATGATATATTGTTAAAGCCACCAATGATTCTTTATCCATAGTATATCCCTCCATTAAGTGCAAAGAAGAAGGACAGATTACTCTGCCCTTCTTTCCTCTACAACCACTCACAGCGATTTTATCTGTATAAGAGCAGCGATTAAATCTCTTCAGTAAACCATCTATTAGTTCTTCAAGAAAGTGAACTTAGTTAAATCACGTTTCACTTTGTAACCTCCACCTACATGAAGATAATCTGCGTCCGTGTGGTAAATTCTATATTTTTCACCAACGTTCAATGTTCTTTCAACAGTACCATCCGGTTTATATAACGTCATTGGTTGCGTTACAGTGAACCAACCAAATACATATGTCACACCATCTTGCACTTCTATAAATTCTCCTCCACCAATAGAGTAACGCTTATCATTATAAGAATAGACTTTATATTGTTGTCCTTTCTTAATGGTACGAAGGAAACGACCATTTTTGTCATAAACATTTACACTATCCTTACGAACTTCTCCCTTTCCAATGTGGACTGACACATTTTGAGGTTCGATATAATTACCATCGGATAATTGATAATAACCCTTGTATGTGTCCTGCACTAAGTGTAGAGATCCTTTATCTAAATACTTATTTGGAACACGTACGATATTTCCGTTTGCGTCTTTAGTATAAACAGGTACAGCTTGCATAGCTTTAAGTGTTGCGACTGACAAACCATGAAGATTTGGCAAAACAGTATTTGGTATCAATAACTCTTTAAATACCGTAACGTCAACCGTATTTGTTTCTAAATTAGATCCATTTGCTACATAAATTCCTTTAATTTTATATTCTCCAAGTTCATTAAAGATTAAACTACGGTCTACCTCAATAACACCATATTTGTCCATCTTCCCTAAATCTATTTCAGTACGCTCGATTCCGAGAAGATTAGTCGTACTATTTGACTTAGTTTCTAAATACAATTTCGAACCATTAATAGGAGATTTAATATTTATTTTAATTTTTACTTTTAATGCTTCTGTAACTTCCACATCAATTTGTGGAATCTCTAATACTAAATCAACATCTCTATTTGTTGCTACCATAACCTTATCTGACTGTTTCGGTAAAACAATAGCAGGAGCAGGAGTAGGTTCAGTCGGTTTCGGTGCTACTACAGGCGGTACAATAACTGGTGGTGTTGGAACAACCACTGGTGGTACAACAACTGGTGGTATTGGTGTAACAACAGGCGGTATAACCTGAATTGCATCCAATCGAGCTGTCAAATCCGTTTTATCTTGAACGTTTGGTAATAGATTAACCAACGGACGAGCGGAATCTATATCTGCTTGTAATTGAGAACCTTCGGCTTTTACTACCGCATTTGTTGCATCTGCTAGTTTTTGTGCATCAGACTTCAACGCATCAATTAACTGCTGAACTGCATCTAGTCGGTCGGTTAAATCGGTCTTATCTTGACCATTTGGCAATAGATTAACTATCGGACGAGCGGAATCTACATCACCTTGTGTTTGAGAACCCTCTGCTTTCACTACTGCATTTGTTGCATCAGTTAATTGCTGACCATTGTTTTGAGCATCAATTACCTGTTGAACTGCATCTAGTCGATCCGTTAAATCGGTCTTATCTTGACCATTTGGCAATAGATTAACTATCGGACGAGCGGAATCTACATCACTTTGTGTTTGAGAACCCTCTGCTTTCACTACTGCATTTGTTGCATCAGTTAATTGTTGAGCATTGTTTTGAGCATCGATTACCTGTTGAACTGCATCTAAACGGTCCGTTAAGTCCGTTTTAGCTGTACCGTTTGGTAATAAATTAACCAATGGTCGAGCACTATCTACATCTGCTTGCGTTTGAGAACCTTCGGCTTTCACTACTGCATTAGTTGCGTCTGCTAGTTTTTGTGCATCAGACTTCACTCCATCAATTAACTGCTGAACTGCATCTAGTCGATCCGTTAAATCGGTCTTATCTTGACCATTTGGCAATAGATTAACTATCGGACGAGCGGAATCTACATCACTTTGTGTTTGAGAACCCTCTGCTTTCACTACTGCATTTGTTGCATCAGATAATTGTTGAGCATTGTTTTGAGCGTCGATTAACTGTTGAACTGCATCTAAACGGTCCGTTAAGTCCGTTTTAGCTGTTCCGTTTGGTAAAAGATTAACCAACGGGCGAGCATTATCTACATCTGCTTGTAATTGAGAACCTTCGGCTTTCACTACCGCATTTGTTGCGTCTGCTAGTTTTTGTGCATCAGACTTCACCGCATCAATTAACTGCTGAACTGCATCTAGTCGATCTGTTAAATCAGTCTTGTCTTGACCATTTGGTAAAAGATTAACTAACGGACGAGCTGAATCTACATCACCTTGCGTTTGAGTACCCTCGGCTTTCACTACTGCATTAGTTGCGTCTGTTAATTGTTGAGCATTGTTTTGAGCATCGATTAACTGTTGAACTGCATCTAAACGGTCTGTTAAATCGGTTTTGTCTTGACCTACAGGCAACTGACCTACTAGCGGGCGAGCTGAATCTACATCTGCTTGTGCTTTAGAACCTTCGGCTTTTACCACTGCTTGTGTTGCTTTAGCTAATAAATCCGCTTGTGCTTTCGCATCGTCAATCTCTTTTTGGATAGCGTTTAAGCGGTCTGTTAAATCGGTTTTTTCTGTACCGTTAGGTAACAGGTTTATCTCTGGAAGTGCTGCATCCACATCTATTTGATCTTTACTGTTTTCTGCTTTTTCTACAGCTTTCGTTGCTTTATCAATTTGGTCTGCTAATGCTTTATTATCAATATCTTGTTGAATCGCATCTAAACGGTCGGTTAAGTCTGTTTTGTCTTGACCTACAGGCAACTGACCTACTAACGGGCGAGCTGAATCTACATCTGCTTGTGCTTTAGAACCTTCGGCTTTTACAACTGCTTGTGTTGCTTTAGCTAATAAATCCGCTTGTGCTTTCGCATCGTCAATCTCTTTTTGGATAGCGTTTAAGCGGTCTGTTAAATCGGTTTTTTCTGTACCGTTAGGTAACAGGTTTATCTCTGGAAGTGCTGCATCCACATCTATTTGATCTTTACTGTTTTCTGCTTTTTCTACAGCTTTCGTTGCTTTATCAATTTGGTCTGCTAATGCTTTATTATCAATATCTTGTTGAATCGCATCTAAACGGTCGGTTAAGTCCGTCTTATCTTGACCTACAGGCAACTGACCTACTAACGGGCGAGCTGAATCTACATCTGCTTGTGCTTTAGAACCTTCGGCTTTTACAACTGCTTGTGTTGCTTTAGCTAATAAATCCGCTTGTGCTTTCGCATCGTCAATCTCTTTTTGGATAGCGTTTAAGCGGTCTGTTAAATCGGTTTTTTCTGTACCGTTAGGTAACAGGTTTATCTCTGGAAGTGCTGCATCCACATCTATTTGATCTTTACTGTTTTCTGCTTTTTCTACAGCTTTCGTTGCTTTATCAATTTGGTCTGCTAATGCTTTATTATCAATATCTTGTTGAATCGCATCTAAACGGTCGGTTAAGTCCGTCTTATCTTGACCTACAGGCAACTGACCTACTAACGGGCGAGCTGAATCTACATCTGCTTGTGCTTTAGAACCTTCGGCTTTTACAACTGCTTGTGTTGCTTTAGCTAATAAATCCGCTTGTGCTTTCGCATCGTCAATCTCTTTTTGGATAGCGTTTAAGCGGTCGGTTAAATCGGTTTTTTCTGTACCGTTAGGTAACAGGTTTATCTCTGGAAGTGCTGCATCCACATCTATTTGATCTTTACTGTTTTCTGCTTTTTCTACAGCTTTCGTTGCTTTATCAATTTGGTCTGCTAATGCTTTATTATCAATATCTTGTTGAATCGCATCTAAACGGTCGGTTAAGTCTGTTTTGTCTTGACCTACAGGCAACTGACCTACTAACGGGCGAGCTGAATCTACATCTGCTTGTGCTTTAGAACCTTCGGCTTTTACAACTGCTTGTGTTGCTTTAGCTAATAAATCCGCTTGTGCTTTCGCATCGTCAATCTCTTTTTGGATAGCGTTTAAGCGGTCTGTTAAATCGGTTTTTTCTGTACCGTTAGGTAACAGGTTTATCTCTGGAAGTGCTGCATCCACATCTATTTGATCTTTACTGTTTTCTGCTTTTTCTACAGCTTTCGTTGCTTTATCAATTTGGTCTGCTAATGCTTTATTATCAATATCTTGTTGAATCGCATCTAAACGGTCGGTTAAGTCTGTTTTGTCTTGACCTACAGGCAACTGACCTACTAACGGGCGAGCTGAATCTACATCTGCTTGTGCTTTAGAACCTTCGGCTTTTACAACTGCTTGTGTTGCTTTAGCTAATAAATCCGCTTGTGCTTTCGCATCGTCAATCTCTTTTTGGATAGCGTTTAAGCGGTCGGTTAAATCGGTTTTTTCTGTACCGTTAGGTAACAGGTTTATCTCTGGAAGTGCTGCATCCACATCTAATTGATCTTTACTGTTTTCTGCTTTTTCTACAGCTTTCGTTGCTTTATCAATTTGGTCTGCCAATGCTTTATTATCAATATATTGTTGAATCGCATCTAAACGGTCGGTTAAACCGGTTTTCTCTTGACCATTCGGCAACAAATTCACCAGAGGACGAGCTACATCTACATCTGCTTGCGATTGAGAACCTTCCGCTTTAACCACTGCATTGGTTGCGTCTGCTAGTTTTTGTGCTTCAGCTTTTGCAACATCAATCGCTTGTTGGACTGCATCTAAGCGGTCTGATAAATCGGTTTTGGCAGTTCCGTTAGGTAACTGATTAACCAAATTACGAGCTGAATCTACGTCTACTTGTGCTTTAGAACCTTCAGCTTTCACTACTTCCGCTGTTGCTTCAGTTAATTTTGTATCAATTGGGGTATAACTTCCACCTAAAGATACAAAAGTGTATCCTCTTGCATCGGCAAAGTCCTTAACTGTAGTAGGAGAATCATATCCATACATAATTAAGTTAGAAGCAACTGCTTGATTGGACTGAAACGTCGATGAAAACATTGTTACAATTGTTGATGGTAAAGTTACAGAATCTAATTTATTTGAAGCAAAAGCCAAACTTCCTATGTCTGTAACTCCTTCTGGAATAACAACAGTTGTTAATTGATTACCAATAAAAGCGTTTCCTCCGATACTTTTTAAAGTAGAAGGTAATTGTATGTGTGTTAACAAATTATTCCTAAATGTCATTGTGGGAATATCAGTAATTCCTTCTTCCAAAACTATAGATGTAATTATATTTTCTTCAAATACCTGAGTTCCCCAAGAAATCAACCCTTTTGGTATTTTTATCGTCGTTAACTCGTTTTTACTAAATGCTGACTGACCTAGAGTTTTTAACCCCTCTGGTAAAACTACATGGTTTATTTTATTTCCAGTGAATGCTGCCAGTCCGATTTCTTCAAGTGTAGATGGCAATGTTAAGGTTTTTATATTATTAGTTTGAAACGCACTAGCCCCTATTGTTTTTAAACCTTCAGGAAGATTTAATTGAGTCAGAAGATTAGTTATAAAAGCTGATGATTGAATTTCTTTAACTGTATTGGGTATGATTACGGATGTTATACTTTTACCTCTGAATGAAGAGCCTCCCAGTATAGTAACAGGCAAACCGTCTATCATGGAAGGTATACGAATGTCTTTACTTGTTCCTTTGTAATTTGTAATTGTTACTTCTGTTGCTGTTTTCGTATATTCAAAATCGGTACTTACGTTCTCTGTTAAAGGAACATAATTATTACCTAGAGAGACATACGTGTAGCCATGTGTAGCTGCATGACTTGATGATGTAGTACGTAAATCGTATCCGTATAATTTGAAATCCGATGGTGTTGTTCGGTTACCTTCAAATGCATTCAAACCTATACTAGTTACCGTAGAAGGTATTTCAACAGATTTTAATGAGTTATTCTCAAATGCTCTAGTTGAGACAGTCAACAGTCCCTCATGCATCTTGACAGATGTTAAAAGGTTATTGGAAAAAGCAAATTGATTAATCACAGTTACACCCTTAGGCACTTCCACGGTGGTTATTTGATTGTTCATAAATGCGTTTTGGCCTATTGTAGTCAGTGTTGATGGAAGAATTGCAGATGTTAAATTCTTATCTTTAAAAGCATTATTCCCTATTACAGTTACAGGTTTACCATCTATTAATGAAGGTATAACTACATCTGTTCGAGTTCCTTTATATGCAGTGATTGTTATTTTCCCACTACTTGTTGTGTAGGTAAAATCAGTAGATGGATTTTCTGCCAATGCTTTATTATCAATCTCTTGTTGAATCGCATCTAAACGATCGGATAAGTCCGTTTTATCTTGCCCTACAGGTAACGGATTAACCAACGTGCGAGCTGAATCTACATCTGCTTGTGCTTTAGTTCCTTCAGCTTTAACTACTGCCTGTGTTGCTACTTCTAATGCAAGAAGATCTGGGTTAATTGGCTTTGGCTGTAAACTGGAGAGAAATGATAAATAAGGAAGCGACTTGCCTTCTTCTATCTCCCATACTGCATCGGTTCCATTATCTCCAAAATCAAACCCAAACCCTCTCATAGCGTATGTTTCTTTTTTAAGAGCCTCATCATGAGTTATCGATTTCGTAATAAGCGTTGAATGCCCATTACCCTGGATATAATCAGCTGCCACCATATTTGAAACTGTTGGATTGTTTAGGGCTTGTCCAATTCCCTTACCGACGATCTTTCCAGATGTGTTAACACTTTTATTTAGTGCATACAAGTTTGAATATTTACCACCAGACGCTGAGCCTATAAGCCCTCCTACAATACCTCCCCCTGAAACACTTCCTGTAGAATAACCATAGGAAACAGTTGTATTCTTTGATAGGTTACGTCCTATTAGACCTCCAGCATAAACATTTCCTGTTATATCTCCTGTGGAGTAAACATCATTAATACTTCCAGTATGATTCGTGTCTATTAAACCGACAATACCTCCTCCTGGGTCGGTACTTGAAGTTACGGTTCCACTATTAAAGCCGTTTTTTATAGAACCCCCTAGTCTAATCGTACCAACTATTCCTCCTGCACCTTTTCCTGTAACTTCTGTTTGTGAGAGTACATTATTTAATGAGCCACCTGAGATGTTTCCAACAACTCCACCCGCAATACCTATTCCCGATACTTTACCGCTAACTATTACATTTTCTATAAGACCAAGAGTCGAACCTGCTAATCCTCCAACAGCTGCTCCAGATGCTTTTGAGGATTCTACATTTACATTTGATAAGTATAGGTTTTTTACAACACCAGTTGCACCAATTGAACTTATTAATCCTGTATAGGTTACACTAACAGTATTCATCGTTAATCCATTAATTGTATGCCCATCACCATCTAAACTACCTGTAAATACATCACCTTCTGCAATTGCCATCCAATCTATTCCACTTAAGTCAATATCGTTCGTCAGTTTAAAGGAACTATTTAAATAGTTCCTCATTTGGTCCAATTGTCTTGCATCTGAAATTAAAAATGGGTCAGCCAACGTTCCCGTACCGCCAGCAAATAAATTATTTACTGCTGCTAAACTTCTATATATTGTAGATTGTCCATTCGTTTGTAGTAATGATGAAGTAACTAGATTTCTTGGTGATTCATATGTTTGATTGACTTGATTTTGAATAGGATTTACATTTGCGCTAACCGTAGTAGCTTCATTCCCTAACAAATTAGTAGCTAGTATAGCTAAAGACATAGCCACGGCTTTATATACCGGTTTTCGTAAAACATTGTATGGTACTTTTTTAGATGAAAGTGTATCTAATTTAACTGTTTGAAGTTCATTATTTTTCAGTTTCATTGTAAATCTCCTTTGTCTCTCTTATTTTTAACTACCTTTTCGATATTTTCATATGAAGCAAAAATACAACTTGAAATAACGAATAATGTTAAAGGGAACATAATATTAACTTCTTTATTTAGAGCGTTTACCGTAGCTAATATAGAGCAGATTATGGATATCGATAAGCACACTTTTATAATGAAATTTCTTTTCAATTTACATCTCCCTTTCCTATCAAAATTCATTCAAACAAGATTTTTCCACATACCCCGCCTTTGCTGCTTCCTTCTTCGTTGAATAAATTTCACCAACGGTATAAGAGAAACCACAAGACTCACGGAAATATAGCTTTTCGCCATTAACAGTAGTTGCATGTATAGGATCTACTTTCTCTAATCGTCCACCCGCTAAAGCAAACTCATTAAAAGTGCCTTGCCCTCGTTGGTAGGGATAACCTTGAAAGAAAGTAAAAATACTTATATCATCTACCGTGTTGTACCAATCTTCTTGTTCTATCAGTGGTAGTGTGAATTTGTACGTAACTCCTAACTGTTTGGTATACACGTTATGCTCATTTATGTAATAAGCGAGTTCATCCTGAAATACATTCACAATCGTATTTTTTCGAATACGATGAAATTCATCTTCGTCATGGAGAAGTGGAATCGTTATTTGAGGATCTTTTACTAACTCTTTCCGATTACCATTAATCCACTCATCTAAGGCGGCATCATACACAGTTACATCTTCTTCTAAGGTAAAGGAGATGATATTTCCTTCCGTATCGTGATAAGTAAAGGGAATTTTCGGCAACCATACTCGCTTCAGTTCCTTTTCTCCATTTGAATTATGAATCTCTTGATAGACACTTAACAAAGCCCCGTCATAGTCCATTACCGCAAAAGCAGGTACATAACGAGACATAAGATCTTGTGTCACATCATCTTCTACACCGAAGTTGATAGATAAACTATGTAGAAATGTTTGTAAAGCGGGCTCAGGGTTCACTCGGTTGAATTTAGAGGAACTATATCCAGCTTCTTTTGTCGGAATCACATTCGTTCGTAATTGGTCCATTGCATCCTGTGTAGCGACTGTCATAGCAGTATCATATTGATGATTTAGGTTAATAAACGTATTAGAATCCTCTGATTTCCATTGGGTAAAAACGAGCAATGAGATGACAATCAAGATATAGAAAATTGCAAAGTTAGTAATCTTCATTTAGCACCATCCCACCGTATGGAACAGAGATGACTATATCGTTACCACCCGCTCCACCTGTTAAGAAGTCAAATAACATAGTAGACTTTGTTTTGGTCACATTCTCTACATGTACTGAAAAAAAGTCCCCTTGCTGTAGCTTGTACATACGTTCTTTTTTGGGAATCACATTCGTTTCGTCAAATAAAAACTTTTCAATTTGATACCAATAATACTCGTCATAATCAACGGTATAATCTCCTGTGAATATATTGGCGTTCGTATAAATAGGTGTATAGACTTTTTGTTCATGCACTATGTCGGTACGGAACAAATAAGTTCCAACCGAGATTTCATTTTGAAAATCCTCATACATTTTAGGAGTGATATATCCTTTTGTTCGAACATTATCGACGAATTGAGTAACGGCTTGTTTGACGTTTTGGTAAACAAGGTCATCTTGCTTTTGATAGGACTGGTAAACAGGAACGTAGAACATTAACAAGACACCCAGAAGAACGGCAAATACTTTAGCTATGAAATTTGGCAAGATGTTCGTCTCCTTTGCTTACTCTATATTTGTGTGAAAATAATTTTATGGGCCTTTCCAGTCGCATCCCATTCAAGTGTTTGTTTATATAATCCTTGCAAAGAAACCGTACTTTGAAAGTTTTTAACATCTAAATCGGTTAGAAACAGTTGTCCGTTTACTACAATCGGAGTATTTTCATCAGATAGCCGATACAGTTTGGCCACGACTTGATCTCCTGTCCAGTTGATCTCTGCAGGGATCTGTGTATCCTCTATAAATACGGTGGCTCCAGATGGTACGTGTTCATACGCATCAGACCAATCGGTCATTGACCAAAATGTATAGGCTAATGCACTCATGGTAATCAATGCGGCAAAAGCGAGGTAAAAGGCATTGGAAATACTTTCATTCATAATAGAAATTTGGCGGCACTCCCGAGGAAGTGCCGCCTTCCTCCTTCTAACTTAATTGGTTAAGCTTAGTTTTGAACAAACTCAACTGCACGAATTACTGAGTTAGAGTCACGTTTGATTGTAGCTTTGAACATTCCTGATGGATTGATATATTCAGCATTAGTCGAATTATTTACATTTGATGGAGTAGAAGCAACTGTCAGCGTATCTCCGCTTAGTTGGTTGTAGTACCAGTTCCCACTATTTTTACCTGTTTTTACATAGATACCGATATTGTTAGCTTTTCCTTCTGTTTCGAACTTACGAATAGCGTTTACTACCTGTGAACCAGAAATAGTTGTGTTATCAAAATTTAAGTACTTTTGATCTTTTAATTCAGTTGTTGCTTGGCTGAAATCGGTTGTTGCCGTTTTTGCTGCTTCTGTCGCTGGACTGAATACGTTTACCGAAAGACCAATTAGAGCTAGTGTTAATAGTAGTGCAGCCCCTAACAGTAACGCAGTTGATGTACTTTCTTTCATGTGTAAATCTCTCCCTTTTGTCTGTAAAATTTTTATTGCATCAACAAGGCAAAAAGCCTTTGGGATACCAAAATAATATTTATTATTTGTGAAAACCTATCCTATTAAACTAGTGACATTTTTTGTTTCCACTACACTTATATAAATAAGTGGCCCCACCAAATACAAAAAGATTAAAACGTTAATTGGAACCAACCCGAGTAAATTTGCCCATGTGCCTTTTTCGCTTATGGAACGGGCATTGGACTCTCGGCGTTGCTCTAAGTAAAATTCTCGTTCCATATCAATGTCGTCAAAAGACTCTTTTATACTGATACGGACAACCGCCAGTTTTAATCGTTCAATGATTTGTTGAAACGGCTCAAAACTTACTCGTTCACCTAATAGATGAAGCGCATCTTCTGGACCAGCATCATACACATGCATGGATTCCTGAATTGGTTCTTTAAATACCACGCTAAAGCGGTCCATCCAGGTAAGGATGGTAAAAACACTCATGCGGTCAAACTCACGAAGAATACTGATCAGTACCAAATGTTGATGCACTTCATTCTCCATATCTTTAAAGCGTAAGAAACGCTGAAAACGTAAAATCAAGGTTGGAATGTTCCAAACCAATAATCCGAATAGGAAAGCTACAAGCACTTCCCACCATTTCAAGAAGGAATTTTCCACCACAAGCCATTTTGATATAACTCGTTCTGTAGCCTGTTTGACCTGTTGGTTATTCACATCCGACACACCTAATTGTTCTGCTACATATGCTTGTACCATTTCAGGAGTTAAGTTCTCCATACTTTGGATGTCCTCGATCACTCGACGGTCAAAAGCAGATTTTTCATTTAGTGCTTGCCGTTCTTCTGCCGTGATTTTTCCGGCAAAAAGTGTTTCGGGAACTGCTGTATTTAATATAGATTTCGCTTCACGTTCGTGAGCGTAGGCAAATCCTCCAATAAATAGAATTACAACTCCTAGTGTTAATAAGATTTGCCTCAACGTTAGCCACTCTAATTTAAGAGGAGAATTTGCGTCTTTTAGCAGCTTCATAATTTTGAAATGTTCTTTGGTATAAGGCTCCGGAGCAAAAGCACCGACGATTTTATTTAAGAAAGGCACCTTCTCCAATAGTGTTTGTTCCCATTTAACTCGTTTCACATTAGACTGATACTTAGCTTCAGTAATCTCACGCATTTTACGAATAAGCACATAAGCCAGTACGGCAACTCCATATACTAAAACTTCTGCTAGGAAACCTAATCGAGACTCATAGAATTGTTGAGTAATAGGAAATGTTTGTGTCGCCCAATTCTTTATTGGTAAGGCAAAGAATATCGGGGTTAGAGCTAATACACTTAAACCACGCATTTCGTAAGTTAACTTAGAGCGGTAAAGAATTTCTGTATTAAGCTCTTGGTTAACACTAGTAAGACCTCGCAAGAAGGCACTACCCTTTTCATTCACTATGTCACCTTGGTCTTTAACAAGAACAGCAAGACCTGCAATTACTTTTAAAAAGCGACTAGGTGCAACTTCCTCGTATTTGGCCATTTCTGCATTTGGATCTACGCTTGTAAGAATGGAATAGATTCGATTGGCTTGTATCTTCATTTCAGGACCAACGTGCTGAATAGACTCGTAAATAGCTTCATCTACCATTTTGGTTTGTTGGTAGTAAAAGCGAACACGGTTATTAAATTCTTTCAATTGTGTCAGTAATCGTGTTTCTACTCTTGTGACAAAGAAGTCCAGTAACACACCCGACAGAAATAACAGTCCTAACGTAATCCAAAACAATACGAGCCAGCTAGGACGGAATAGAACTGCACCTAAGAAGAAGAAAGCGATAAATCCGCCAATAGTAAAGACAATTCGCATGATTTCTCTACGGAGCGTATATTCGTCATACACCGATAATGTCTCAATCCGTAATCTAATACGTGCAATCACTCCTTTGATGATTGGAATTCTGCCCGCTTTGATATACGCTTTTTGTGCAAATTGATTGTATTTGGATTGCCAGGATGTCGTTTGGTTTATACCGAACTCTAGTTGTGCATTCTTGTTCTTTTTCTTGTTTCTCTGTTTCCCGTATAAATAGAGGGCAATCAGTACCCCGAAGCCGATAAAGGCAACGAGGGTTAAAATCTGTATCACGCTACATCCCCCCAAACACGTTCCACAAATTCTCGGAACGCTTGTTGATCTTCAACAGAAAGCTGTTTTGTAATTTCCTCTTGTCGTTCTCGACTAATTGGATATTTCGCTACGTACTCTCCGTTTTGAAATTCGATAATATTTCGTTCCTCAAATTGTTTTCGTTGTGTTTGTTGATGATAAAATGTGGTAGCGACCATTAGAAATTGGTCCATTTTATCTTCTTTTGTTGCATCTGTTGGTAAGGCAGGCAACTCCGCTTTTGAATCTGTACTAAGGGGAATACATTCGGTGATTCGTTCGATATAACGTGAACCGTCATAGTCTTGACGCAAATGTATATCAAACTCCAGCACGCTCACTACTTGTTGTTCCGCAATAGTCTCATTGTTGAAAATGTTTACTTTTAGTAGAGAATTACGTAAGGCATACACTAAATCACTAAATGTTTTAGCGTGGTGTGTAAAGATGGTAAACAAACTCGCAACTTGTGCAGTTTGAATCATCCATGCTGCAACAGGGTCAGTGGCAACCTCCCCTAATATGTTTACCGCACCATCCGTTTTCTTTTGCAAATCTAGTCCATCTTGACCGCTTATTGTATCGGTTTCTTGGAAAGATAAGATATTTCTATCGGGATAAATGTTTCGTAGGTTTAATTCGAACCTTGTTTCCTGGATACGTAAATTCAGTGATTTATGGATGTAACCAACCATTCCCATGAGTAAGGTCGTTTTACCAGAGCCTTGGGCTCCAGTAACTGCTGTCACTCTATTTCCTTTCATAAGGAATTTTATAAGTCCTATCGCAATCTCGCTCTTTGGATGCGTAATTAATTGTTCTAATTCCATTTTCTTTGAGTCATACTTTTTACGAATAAAGAAAGCCCAACTTTCGGAAAACTTTGGTCTTACTACCGTGACACGAGAACCATCCGCCATTTCATTAATCATGTAAGGACGAGATTCTGATAATTGCCCTGGATAGTTAAACTTGTAGATATTCTCTACTACTCGGCGGACTTCTGCTTCATGTTCAAATTCGAGGAATGATAAGTGAATTGATTTCCCTTTATACATCACCCAAATAGAGTTTAATCCGCTTGTAGCCGTTTGCATTTTCCCTAGAATGTAGTCTTCATCATCTAGATTCTCCATGCGATTAGGGAGCCCTGAGACACCACCAGAAACACCATCAATACTCATATCTCGAATATCATCAATGATGCCAAATCCTTTGTAGTGACTGTAGATACGATTGGTAATAATTCGCATCTTATCCTCAAAGCGTAATTTAGTGATTTTTTCTTTATAGATATCTCTTATTTCTGTTTCAAAGACTCGGTAGCCACCATCTTCTTTAGCCTCTGCTAGACCGTATTGATCTAACAATTCTCCTAAAGCATGTTTACCGTGTTCTTTTTGATAGACGAATAGTAGAATATCGAAAGCATCTCGTGCGGATAACTGTGAAGGTGCTTGGAATGGAATAACCAAATTCACATTTTCTTCATTAAAGTTATAAGTTTTCATCAGTAAATCGTAGATAAATTCACGGACATAAGTCTTGGAAGAAATATCGCCTGTATTACATTTTTTCAAAGCTTCTTTTAATTCTTCTCTCCGTCTCAACTGACGGGTAAATTCATCCTTTGATAAACCAAGATTAATCAAGTCCATTGTGGTGATTTCCGTCATTCGATTCATCACAAATTCTTTGATTACAGACAACTTATAGGTCTCTCTCTCATTTTCTCCCATTTCACTATCTGGCTTACGTCCTTTTAAAACCCGCCAACCTATGAATAACAATGCAGCTCCGGTGAGAAGAAGGATAATCCATGCGTTAAACCAAACATCGGTCATAGATCATCATCCTCCGTATGATTTAATTTCAGTTGCTTCATGATGGTTTTATTCACATCTCTTACAGACTGAATAAAAGCGTGGACAGGCTCCGCTCTCTTAGCTCGCATAGAACGAAGAAAGAAATCCGATATTCCCCGTTGATTAGATGCGTCACGAAATGCAGTCGAATACAGGATTGGGTAAATTGGTGCTTTCACTTTATGTGAACGCTTAATGTTCTTGACAGAGTACGCTGATTTATCATCATAGTTACTAATTAGCACGATATACGGCTTGCCTTCTAATTCTGCAGGGAAAGAACCTCCCGAGAAAAATTGATCAATGACATATGCGTTCTGCGGTAAATTCACTACAACTAGGTCAGCATCTTTTAATAACGCTCTTGTAGTGGAATTGAATGTACCCGAATGTGCATCTATCCAAAGGGTATCGTAGTGATGCGAAGCAACATGTAAAATGGAGCGTAAAATATTCTCTGCTTCCCCTTGGTTTTCCCACTCTTTTTTACTGCCAACAAGTAAGTCTAATCGGTTCTTATAAATGGTGTCGGTATAGTCCGGTATTGCCTCGGCTTTTAACAATTTACTTTTCACTAAACGTTCTAGTGCTTCCATTCCTCCATCATCAAATCCCGCTCTTTCACCTTTTGTATAGAGGTGCTCCAAGGTAGAGAACGTCAATTGTGTATGAGTCAAAAGCGAATGATAATGTTCATCTAATGCAAACATAGAAGCAAGGGCAACTGTATTGGATGTAGTGGCACTTTGTCCGTGGACTGGAGACCACATAATAATTTTTTTCCCCATGTTATAACTCCTTTCTGCTCGCTTAACTAATTACTGCTTCCAATAACTAATGCTCGTTCTTTCGTTTTTTCTTTTTTCACTCGTTTTGTACCGAATTTGAAAAAAGATGTCTTCACTGCATCTTGTACTTCTTTGATATGCATTTCATAAATCTCCGAAACGATTTCACATAATACATCTTTGTATTGCTTATTTACTTTCTTGAATGGAATGATATGGTCATGTCCCATTTGAATTCGCAATGAAATCATAAATTCATCAGGTTCTATCATGTGATTCATGGATCTCCATGTAGCTCGGTGATTCAATAAATTATCAAAATAGTCACCAGTCAATTCGTATCCTGACTTGAAGGTCACACGTTTGATATTTTTATCTTCTGTTTCATCAAACAATAAGTGGAGTAAATCAATATCTTGCATTTGGTTAAGACGTTCTTCGTCCCCAATGTAATAACGTTCTTCAAAAATTGGCCACTCATTGGAAATGATTTTTGTACTATCCATATCGACTATTACCGTATCGTAGTTCGTGGTAGACTCACCTTCGATACGTAGTAATTCTTCAACGTCTAACCACTCCTTTGCGCCTGCTAATATATCGATTTGTTGAAAATCGTATAAGTGCTGATTTCCATTCAATCGTGCAATGCCATGTTGATAAATACCACGTTCGGTAGTGTCTACAATTAATACTCGTTGGTCTAATTTCGTTAAGAGATGACTGAGATAAATAGTAAAATCAGATTTGTTTCGAGAACCTACTAGTTGGATTGTTTTCATTGTTCATGTCCTTTCTCTCTCATTGCTTGAATATAGAAGTTTATGAAATGCAGGCTGTCTTTACTTTTTCCACTGCTTTGTTTTCCCGAAAAAGAAATAACTTCTTTATTTCGCTTATTCCTAGCTAATGTATTTTCTTTACTCGTTTCCATTACTTTCATTCTCCAGTCACTCCTTCTGTTTCAGTAGTTTCAGGTGGAACCTGGTTAAATTGATTTAACGCATTTAATTCATCAATTTGTTTTTGCTCTTCGACTGCAGCCTTATTGCTTTCTTCTCCAGCTCTTAACTTTTGTCGCTCCTCTTCTTCCATTGCCTCTAAGCCCATTTCTAAATTAGCTCGATTTTGTTTTTCTAGATTCAGCTTTGCTATATTTACGATGTTTGGAGAACTTTGAATTAGTGACAAAACATTTTGTTTAACTGGATATGTAATTTGCGATCCAATCTGCATTTCTCCATCCACATATGGTAAAGCGTAAATCTTTGCACCTTCGATATAGGCATCCACTATCGCAGAACTCATAGATAGAATCTCAGCTTCATCGTTATCCATCCAAACGGTTAGACCTGCAACTTCTTTTACTTTCTTTTTGGCGAATAAAATATAATCGTCACCATTTGGGAACTGAATACGAATATCTACATAATCAGCTGCTTTCAATTTAGAAGGTAATTCGATTAAGGAATACTCGGCTTCCCTTATATCATTCTCGATATTTTCATCCATATAAACGAGTGAATCGATTATCACTGTATTGGCTTTTAAATCCGTTCTAGCATAATAATTAGTTGCATCAAATTGTGGAAGAGACATCGTATTTTCTGCCTTAGCTAGTTCAGGTAGAGATACTTCCACTAGCATTTCTTTTGTAATGACTTCTCCTCTTTCAACATCTGCTGTTAAGGCATATCCTTGTTCATTTTGTTCAGCAGTTTTTTGTAAGAGCTCCATTTTCTTTTTATATTCTTTCTTCAAAGCTAATTCACGTTCTTGTACGTGGTCGTAATAGAAATATCCACCTACTGTAGCGATTATTAGCATAATGCCAGCTCCTATAAGACCTGACCAAATTAATTTTTTCGTTCGCAGTCTAATGCTCACTTGTTACGTTCCTCCCTTTTCTCTTTTCCTTAGCACTGGGTAAACCTATTGGTCGATTCCTTTATAAAAATTGGAATGCTGTAACGATTAATAGAGTGACCACAACACTTGTGACGCTGATCAGAATACCCTTTTTTTGACTAAAGCCTTTTTTATCTTCTTTCAGGAACCCATCTAAAATATGGATAATTTCTTTTTGTCCTTCTTCGATTACCTTGTATGGATTTTCATCTGCAGTAAAACGAACAAACTGTAACTGTGGAAACCGTTCTTCCACATCTCTCACAAGAGACTTACCTACGAATGGAACTAAGTAGATGTATTGGTCAGGATCCGTTATCTGTTCGGTAAATTCTTTAATCCATTGGCCTTTCCATTCATAAGGAGATACGAGTAAACAACGAACATGAGACCTTTGAAATTCATCAAAATAACGACTCTCCTCAATTGCTCCTATATCCAGAACCACATACTCATAGGTGGGAATGATTTCCCCTAAGCGAAGGTCCTCCCGATATTTGTAATGGTCGATTCCTTTATAGGTGAATTTATTCTCATTTCGGAGGAAATGCTGCTCCCCTTCGTATAAAGCGTGAATCCGATCAAAATCCTCTGAATCATTTAATTCAATTAGGGCTACGCTGTGCTGTTGGTTTTGCAAATAACTAGCAATCGACATAGCAGTGTGTGTCGCCCCTAAGTGTGGTTGAACACCAGCTACCGCAATGACTACCGTCCCTACTATTTGAGGTCGATTGTAGACTTCTTTCGGAATTGGCATGAGATCAATTATTTCGTTAAAATCAATGTCTGAAGAAGTGATAAGCTTTGCCTTTGGTTTTGGTTTGGACTTTGGCTCTTTGGGAATGGATTCTTTCATTTCTTTTTCCTTAATGCGTTGCTGCTTCCATTCTTCCCCCGCATCTTTCACGGACTTTAAGTTACCTTTAACCGACTCTAAAATTTCTTTCGTCTTTTGCCCTTTTGGAACACTAGGTTTTGCTGCTTTCTCTGTTTGTATCTTCTCAGTTGGAGGAGCAGCTACCTCTTGTGATTCTTCCATTTCGGTTACTTCTACTACTTCATCAAATTCAAGTTCTAATCCCCCAACACCATATTTAGAAACATTGGCATATTTAGGGGGAGCTGAAAGTTGTTCTACGAACTGTTCAACGATTATCTTACGTTCATTGAAAATGTCCAAAACATTATGTGCCACGAGTTTTCCGAGGAATGGATCACGTCTATCCCGTTCACATAAATAAACCACTCGAAGACTGTCGTTAAATTCCACTCGCCATTTATTTATGATTTCTAACATTTCTTCATCTCTTGCTAACTGTTCTTCAAAGTCACTCGGTAAATAAGTGTCGTGTAAAATCACCATATCAGGTTCTTCAATCTCGATAATTTCACTTAAATACTTTCGATGGAGTACATCATTATCAATAACGTCCAACCGGGCACTTTCAAAATGATTACGGAGGATGGCAGCAAGTGTTGGTTCAGCTACTGCAATAAGAATGGACACAAGTTCCCTCCTTTTTCTATCAACACAAAAAACCCCAACCAATAGAAAGGAAACGTAACAATGTACGTTGCTTTTCTATCGATTGGGGTTTTCCCATTTATAGATAGTAATTTTATATTTACTTTTAATTTTTTTAGGAACTAAACAGGATGTTTCCGCACCCTGTATAGCTTCTCTCCTCAAAGTAAAAACCTTGAGAAAAGGTGTTACTCATAATTTACCACTAGGACAAAAAGAAGTCAAACGGTTTTTGTGATGATTCAATAGACCTACTTTCCCGAAATTGTATGAAACTCTGGTGTATTAATAATAATCTCTTCTTTATTTCCAAGATGTAGATGGTAATTAAATTGGCGTAAGTCAAAGCCAGGTAGCAATTCCAAAGACTCTATTGAGTGCGTAGAGAGTATCAAATTGGTACGTTGAAGTAATGATTTGATCAGTTCCGGCTGCAAGTTATCATTATCTCTCAATACAAGATACGCTTCATCAATAATAAGGTAGTCCGTTGTTTCCGCAAATACTAAGAGGTTTTCTTTCGCCTTAGTAGATAATTCTTGCGTTAAGAATACAACAGACTTTTCTTGCTGCATTAATTTCTTAGCAAAATTTATTAATCTATAAGATTTCCCTGTCCCAGCACCCGTTATTACGAATGAAGTATTTAAAAAGGCACTACCAGGTTGTAATAATTTTAGTTCTTTTTCTCCTTCTACTATCAAGGGTATCGTAACAATGGCATTTCTTTCGTCTTGCAGTTCAGAAATATCTTGTAAGAGTTGTTTCAAGTATGTTTCTGGGTCATTATTTGTGAAAACATCCATATTTGAATTAATACTATTTAAGAGTTCTAAGATCTGTTGTTTAAAAAAAGGTTCACTTCCTTTTAACCTTTCTTGCATAGTATTATAGAAATTGTCTTTATATTTCATTTTCATAACCTCCTAGTAGTTTCTTCTCTTTTTTAACTTCACTAAGTTTAATTGTCAGGCACTATAACTTGTTGCTTCCGCAAAAACGGCGCGCGGAAACGTTTAATTCCTTCTTTGGTTACAGAAGCAAAAGCATTTTCCAATCCACCTTCAGCATCAATCCATTCATCTACGACAAACCAAACATCAAACGGAAATGTATGTAAGCGAATCTGCTCTTGGATAAACTTAGCCATGCTAATAGAAGAAACGGATATAACGAAAACTTGTACAAAAGACTCCGGAAACCCATCTACTTGGATACGATTGTCACGATTAAACAGATAGCGATACTGTTCAAAGCGAGTACGGAAGTATCCTATGAAGTCTTGGGACATTTGCGCACGTTCCAGAAGGAGTTGTACTTCTCCTTTAGGAGTTTCAATACGAGTTACCGCTAGTGGTTTTTTATATTTAGCATTCCCTCCAATAGAAGGGTGCCATTCCCATGCTCTCGCATTCCTAGATTCAATGGCAAGACAGCGAATTTCATTAGTAGCAACATACCGTTGAACGCCATAAGGATTATCGTTCCAGGAGTCTGGGTCCATAAACTGACTTTCACTGTGCAATCGTTTTAACAGTTTATATCCAGCAATTCCTAATGTAATAGGCCCTGGAGGACGAATTACTTCTTTTCCATCTTCTTCAATGAACTTTAGACGGCATTTATGTCGTTCTACGAATCCGTATTTCATCAAATATCGCAGATGCTTACTTGTTGTACCAGAAGAGATTAAACTAGACATATAACGCTTAATCTGATTCTCATTGGCACAGATGGCATCTCCTATTACCTTTAACATGCGTACATTCATTTCTGTCAACTTGCCTGTATTCACCATTTCCATCGCCTGCTCCACCCGAGTTAGCGGGAAGTAACTATCAGGAATAGCTAGAGAGGACTTAAAGTTTGGATGGTCCCATATGGATATAGTGCCATCCTCCCGATAAAATAACTGAATAGCAGTTGACTGCTCTTTAATATTTGCCATTAACCGAACAGGAATGATCCTAAATCTTTTTTCTTACGTTTCCCGCCTGGATAATCCAGAATTACAACTCGCCCTTCTCGTTTTGCTTCATCAAAATGTTGGAAGCGAACTCGTACAGTGTCTCCAACATCTGGTTCTTCTAATACTCTTCGTTTCCCTGCCTTCAACGTCACCCCATCTTCAATATCAACAAAGATTCCATGTATCTTGTGAACATCTACTACACGTCCGACTAATACTTGGTTAGGTTTTAACGTTCTCACAAACTCATAAGGGTCGGGTAATGTTAATCGACGGGAGACACGAACAACTTGTGCTTCAGAATCAAACTTCTGAATTTTAACTTCTAATGTTTCTCCGACAATTACATCTACAACCGCATTACGTTCCCACGACCACTCTGTACGGAACATATAGCAATCTTGCCCTTGAACATCGAGATATATAATTCCTTTTAAACGGTTATATCCTGTAACAGTTCCTGAATAGGTCTGTTTTTCCAGTTCCCCTTTATTATCTAACTCCACTACATCAGCCCAAAACTTCTGTTTTGTAATCTCGCTACCTTCTTTTTCCGATAGAAAGACAATTTTCATTTCTTGATTGATACGAGTAATTTTAAAGCTTCTGCTTTCTCCGACAAATTCGTCATACCCACGGTTACCTCTTCTGCGAAAATCAGCTACAGGGCAATAACCATTAATTCCATGTGGTAAAGCAATGTAGAATACATCTACTTTCCTACCTTCTATTTCTATCGTGCCACGGCTACGAATATGTCCATTTACTAATTCTCCAAAACGGTCAGCTATTGTTAGAGCCTCCAGTTGTTTATCCGTTGTCCATGATGTCATTGTGGTCATGTTTTTTCCATCCTCTCGATTTATACTTTTTGGTGTTCTGTTCAGTCCTCTTATTTACCTCATTGAATTTCTATAACGAACATGGGAGATAAACCACGTAAGCTATTTGCTAAGTTCCTCCTTCTTCGACTTTTATAATCGAATGGAAACAACAAAATAAAAAAACGTACCCCTCGAAAAAGACAAATGAATAGTGTTCATCTGTTTTTCACGAGGGGTACGCCCTTTATGTGTTTCATTTTATTTTGTTGGTGGTTCCAATTACATTCATTTTACAAATAGGTAGTTGGATACGCAAGTATTATTTTGTTGCTTTAGGAGTTTTGCCTACATCTATATCTATGTCCTTTAAGAAAGCTATGTTATTTTCCGATAGTTCACTTTGTTCATAATCCCCCTTTTTGATGGGAGCTGCAGATGTATTGTCATCGGAATACGGCTCTAATATAGAATCGAAGAAATTATCCCCGTTTTTAGAATGAACCAACGGAGTAACTGGTTCAGGCACCGGCTGCTCCTGATTATCCAATGTGTCTATTTCTAGTTCTTCTAAAACCGACTTTCTTCCCTGTTCCGTATTAGAAGGAACCGGAGTGGGAGCAGCTACAGTTCTAATTTGATTAGGCTCTGCTTGTACCGGTTTACGCATTTGTTTTATTTCTTCTAAAGAAGGAATAACAATCACTTCTTTTTCTACACCAGACTGATAAATTATCTCACTTCTTGGTTGCTTGGTGACTTCAATTCCTATTGCACGGTCTACCATAGCTTCATCCAATACAGGCTTATCATAAAGTGCTTGATTTGCTACTTCCGTTTGCTCAATACTATCTATTGCTATTTCTACTTCTTTGCTGACTTTTACACCATAGCGTCTGCGGTCTGCCAACCAAACATTCGCTTCGTCTTCCTCCACTTGAATACTAGCAACCGAAAATTCCTCTTTAGGTACGAAGTTCGCTTGAATTTGTACCACGGGCATCGGACGGTTATTGACTACCAATTTCACTGCACACTGGAACGCTTCTTGGAACATAATATCTCCACTTGTCATAGATGAATCACGAACCTTCGAGTAAGACGAACCGGAGCGGGAACCTGGATCTTCCTGTAAAGGTGAAACAGTCATTTCTGTTTGCCCTTCTTCATACGTATATTTCTCTCCAAACATTTCAGAGAAGTACTTCGCATCATATCCAGGCACATCCCCGTATACCATACGATTACGCATAGTACCGATTAATGTAGTCATGTAATGCTCTCCAAATTGGTCTGCCATCTGAGCAATTGTTTGTTGCAAGGTAGTAATGATTACCTTGTACTTACGTGACTGTGCTGGGAACTCTCGGAACGAGTTATATAGATAGTCAGGTGCTTCATCGATTAAAATGTGGTGGAATGAAGATACGTTTGGTAGACGACGGAATGTAGCATTTTGCAAATTCATTAATACTACCTTTCCTAGTACTCTAGCAAGTTGGACTAATTCTCCCTTGGCAGTATTTACCAATAAAATACCACCAATTTCCATATGGCGATCGAAGTCGAAATCACTCTTTCCAAATAATACGCGTCTTATCAATGGATTGGCACCGATATCATTTAAGATATTTCGTAAGCCCTGTACATGTTCTTCTTTTGCATCATAATACAACGTTTCTCCATCATCGCCATATTCTCCAACCATGGAGGAACCTGATCTTGTAACCTTTGGTAAGAGGTTGAGGTCAAACCATTCATCAATCCCTTGAACGATTTTCCAATAGTTCCGTTCATCTCTATCCTCAATTTCGTCAATCATGGTAGGGATTGTTGCTTTTAACATTACATGCATCTGGTGTACCAACTGAGGGTTGTTATACATATCTAGTAACATATCAAGTGTTACTTCTTTCTCTAAATCATGTAATTTCAAAAGGTAGATATAGTGTTTAAGATGATTGCGCTGCGCTTGCTCGAAAAAGAAATTCCCTCCATCTTTGGAATCATTTAGGCCTGCAATTACTTGTGCAAATACCTCCGCTACTTTATCGACTGGACCACGCATCGCATTGATAGATGGTGTTTTCGGATCAAGCGGATTGATGTAGGTGATTACTTCTTCCGGTATATTGTGTGCTTTCACCAACTGTAGTGTCTTTTGACATAAATCGTTGGATGGATCAATAACAGATATACCACTTAAAAACCTACCCCCTACCTCTTCCGTTCGGAAATCCTCTCGTTCATACATTTCCGCATAGTTTTTAATATATTCAACCATGTGGTGTAAATCTTGGTTAATCATAGGGAGCCCTAAAGCAGCCGTCTTACCAGTACCAATTGATCCTACAATCATGGTATTGAGGGTACGGTCACGACCAGGTAATACAACCATCTCTTGGTGAGTAGATGATAAACCCAACTCAATGTCTGGCCATTTCTCTTTCTGCTCCAACTTGGATAGCTTTTGTAACCACTTCCCTCTCCATTCAAATTCAAAAAATGCTTTATTCAGGTCTTTATCGAATTCTACATACTTGTTTAGTAAAAAATAAGAGGTAAAGAACATGATCAGTACCGGGATGATAACTAACGTTAGATAGAATCCTTGCAGCTGTCCGAATACCAATTGTTCCAGTAATCCATCCGTATCCACTGGAGCAGCTGGGATATTTCCTAATCTCGTTTGAAAGAATGGCAACATATGCTTTTGTGCTTGGGACATTCCATATGCTGCAATGCCTCCCCATATCGCCAATCCAGTTAAACCGAAATAGATAATTCGCATATTCCTTGATTGATAAAAATGCACTCGTGTACTAATCAACCATCCGAAAATACTAATCAATCCCATAAAGAGTATAAAGAAAATTGAAACGGTATCACTCCTCCCAAAGAGAAATGATAAATACCGTACTTCCTCCCCCCTCGAATGGGAGACACCAAACGAAAATACTTTTAACCATGCCCAAAAGAAGAAATACACCGTTAGGAGCAAAAACGCGGAGGACAAGAATAACGGAAGTTTTTGTTTCCACCAAATTTGTTTATTCATACGAATAATTTCACCTCTTTCCTTCTATACGGAGTAGTCATTTTAAGATGATAATCTATTGATTCCGTCCCATCCTCTTTCCACTCCATTGTTTCAATATTGCTCAGGTATAAACTACATTCATCCAGATCTAAACCATATACATCTTCTAGTGCTTCACCTTTGAAGTAATAAAGAATAAAGACACGGAAATCCAAAGTGATTTTGGGATTGTGGTTTAAATATTTTGCGAGCTGTACGTTGTTGCGGATAATTTGGAATGTCCGAACATTTCCTTCCTCCCCAAAGAGCATTAGATAATGAGAGGCACTTATTCCATTGATCTTATGGTCCATAAGGAAAGTAGCATCCATATCCCTACTACGTTTCAAGGTAAGCCCCTTTTCCTCTGCAACTTTTATAGATTCAAGAACTAGTTCGTGATGTTTGGGCTTATAGGACTCCATTAACTCTTCCCACGTTTCTAAATACAAGAGCTGCTCCGACTTGGATATAGGTGCTAGTTTATTCAAGATTCTTTCTACCAATAATGGTATACGTCGAGCAGTTGCTACGGAAATCTCTAAATTCTCTGGCCATTCTGTAAAGATTGGAAATGTTTCTTTCAACGAAACAACACGCCTGCTCCTTGTATCTCTTCTTAAATCCTGTCCTACCGATATATCAATAATGCTTCCGTCTGTAACTGCAAATATCACAAATAAACGTTTTCCTTTTGCTAATAGAAGCTTAGCCATTTTCTCGTAACGTTTGTATTTCCGCCTTATAATTTCTCTCCTTTGTGTACCTGTATCCACTTCAATCGCAATGATCGTGTCCTCTCGCTCGAAAACCCAATCGGGAATGATTAAGCCACGCTGTGAGAAAACCGTATCGTTTGTAGCACCTAATTCTTCATGAATGCTCCCTCTAATGTGTGTAAAGTCAATAGTTGGAGAGTGCGATAACATACGAATAACTATTTTATTGGCAAGATTAGATGTGGCTCTAAAATGGCTGGAAGGTACTCCACGACGTATCGCTGAATGAATAGCCCTCTCTCCTTTTTCTTTCTCCACTTTCCCAAGAGTAATAAGCACTTCTAATCCACGAGGACCTAAACGGTAATGGTAGTAAGTAAGACCACTCAAAGAATCTCCATTACCTAGTGGTTCTTTGATTTGTACTAACATCCCAGAATCTACTAGCTTTCTAATTCGATTAGAAATGCCTGTTGCACTCCGCTTGCCCTTAGAGAACATCTCATATAACCCATGAATGCTAGTTGCTCTCATGGTTGAATGAATAAAGATCTCCTGCAGAATGAGTATTTCCTCTGCTTTAAGAATGACACCGACTTTAAACAGGTCATTTTTAGGTACACGGATATCTTCCTGCTCGAGTAACTCTAACATTTGAACTCCTTTCCAACAAAAAAACCCGACAACAAATACAAACAAGATAAACCTGTTTGCAAAAAGTTGTCGGGGTATTCCCGTTACAATTATATAAATTTTTATTTCAGAAAGCAGTATAACATAGCCACTGATTCTTGACTATACTCCTAAATAAAACACGTTTTTTTATGTAATACAGAAGTGCATTTTCGTGTATTTATACTGTAAATATAAACAAGTGAATTTTACACGGTATTGCACCTTCTATATTGCATTGTAGTCTACGTTCTGAAAAATTTTTAAATGTAGACATATCAAGGCTTTAAGTTCTCATTTAGGGGGTGAGCTCTATTCATCCCCTCTCTGTTCACCCCTAAAACAGCAAAAATAAGGGGGTGAATAGATAAGGGGTGAATAGACCATCCATTTATTAACAAATACCACGAAGTTTTTGTTTGTTGAATTTAACAGTTACCGCCTGGTGAAATATTAATATTTAAAAAGGTGAATTTGATATTTTTGCTGTTCAAGTTCTTATTACCACACAAATCTCAACCTAGTTATTTCTTGCCTCTTTACCCCTGCTCTAAAAATTGAAAAGAATAGAGAAAATAAAATATTTCCACTTTAGATTTGTTTACCGAAGAATAGAACAGCGAAAATTAATTTATTATTTCTAGTTTTTTTCTACTTTAAACTCCACGCATTCTATAAAAACTGCCAATAGTATTGTGACATCCAGTACCATTCAAGAACTCCAAATAAAAACTTTAGTTAAACCCCTCAGAAGAATAATACTGAAAACATATAGTAACTATTAATAGTTACTATATATAGTTACTGTATTTTATTTTTAGTAACATTACTAAAGTAAGCTTTCAAAAGTACTGATATAAAAGGAATTACAATAGTAACTATATATAGTAACCATGCGAATTATTTTCATATTTCCACTTAAAAATCTTGATATTTTCTATTCAAATTCGGTTAAATTTAAGACATTAAGGATTTTATTTTTAAAATATCCATTCAAAAAAAGATATTATTCACTAAAATTGTATTATAGTAACTATATATAGTTACTATGAAAATATGAGTATTACCAACGATTTTAAAGATTTTTTTAATCGACGCTTGCAATAGTATCTAATATTAGTTACTATAATTAGTAACTACATAAGAAGGAGGTAAATTAGTGGACGCAAATCTACACCAACAATTCAAAAATATATCCTTTTCAGACGATCTCATTCTTATGTTTGCAACTATTCTAAAAGATGATGATGCGAGCATTGAAATTCTACGGTTTATTGCAGCACAACAAAGAGAACAGCAAAAGGTTTCTGTTCAACATCTGATAGAGAATATAACGCTGGAAAGATTAGTTGGTACTAAAACCAAAAATGAACCTTTATCGTTTAAAAAACAACTAACTACTATTAATCGCAAGGCTGCTGAACGAATAGTCGATAAGTTATCAAGTATGTCTCTTCTATATTTCGAAGAAATGAAACCTTATAAATTCTTCTATATAACTAAACGAGGTATTAACGTATTTGCAAAGATTCAACAACTCAAACAAATGGAAGGAAGTAATGACCAATGACTAAAGCATTTATCACTAATACGCCCGCTATTAATATGACGATAGTTGGTTTTGGACAAGCTGGTTCAAGAATGGCTGATGAATTTGCCAATTATAAAAAGGCTGACGGTACACCGTCATATAACTGTTTAGCTTTAAATTCAAATGATGGAGACTTAGAAGGATTAAAAAATATTCCCGAAGAAAACCGTGTGTCATTGGGATTGCGTGGAATGGCGAAAAATCCCGAAAAAGGATTAATCACTCTTGAGGAAAATAAAGATGCTGCTGAAAAACTAAATAACTTCATACATGATAAAGTTAGAGCCGATGATGAATTAGTTCTTTTCTTTGCAGGTCTTGGCGGTGGTACAGGGACTTCTACTATAGTCAAAGCAATCTCAGAGTTTTACGACCATCATAACAAGCCCCTCATTCGTAAGGAATTAATCAAAATCAAGAAGAGTGTGTCTGATGAAGATTTCAAAGAGAATGCTAAGAGATACGCTGTGCAAGCAACAAGAAAAGCAGCTGAAAAATTCGTTAAAATAGGCGTTATCGTTACACTTCCTTTACGTCATGACGGTCCAGATGTATTACGACAAGTAAATGATTTTTCTCAAAAAATATGGAAGAGTGCTAGTGATCCATCAAAAGGAATAGCATTCGTAACATTCGCAGATAACCAACATTTTTATGACGAATTTAATGCAATTCCAAAAAACAAACGGAAGAATATTGATAATTACC
Organism: Psychrobacillus sp. FSL K6-4615; assembly: GCF_038008225.1. Lineage (NCBI taxonomy): Bacteria > Bacillati > Bacillota > Bacilli > Caryophanales > Bacillaceae > Psychrobacillus > Psychrobacillus sp. FSL K6-4615. Next base: position 112,768 of record NZ_JBBOYQ010000002.1, read on the forward strand.
GCGACTATGCAAATAAACAAATTTCAGAAATCTTTCATGAATTAAACACTGCTACAACAAGTGGTGGTTCTAGTCTCTCGTTTGATGCCGAAGATTTTAAACGTGCTATTACTGAGTTCAACGGAAGTCTAGTATTATCAAAAATAGAAGTCCCTGCTAATCTAGTGAATAACAATGATGATGTAGCTGAATTATTTAAACGCTCTTTAAAAGAAACAAACCTACACTCTCCTATTCAGCTCGTTAGAGAACATGACGGAGAATACATTTCTAAAAAGGTTTATCATGTTGGTTTACTAGCAGTACTTGATGAAAGTAAGAAACTTGGTAATGGAGCATTTATTGAAAAAGCTAAAGAAATCGCAAATAAAGAGCTTCCTGTTAATGGTGTCGTATTTGATGGATACGTAGAGTCAAAGAATGATTTTAGAGTATCTGTATATTCATTCTATAAGACAGATGCCCTTCCAGAACGCTTGGAGACTGGTTTAGTCAAAGAATATGAGGAGTTTCAAGAGCGAAACAGAAACTTTACATTTGAAAAAGCAACTATTCAATCCATTGGAGATAAAAACGAACTACTAAACGAAGATGATTTAGACTTTGATGATCTAGGCATTAGTGATTTATTAGGTGATGATGAACTATCCCTTGAGACTGATGACAATCTTGATAATGCAGATGATGATGATGCTGCTGTTGATGAACTATTAAACTCATTAGATTTAAGTAAATAGATTTACAAATTTACACATGAGGGTTATATCCCTCATGTTTTCTTATACAAAATTCAAAAAAGACCTGAATTAAACTTTTCGGAAGAATAGAATAAAGAAAAATATTTTTCTCTAAAAGAAATTAACAAAAATATATTCTTCGCTAATCATAAATTACAACACTCACACTTTTATTTGGAATTCTAATTAAAAACGACATTTAAGCAGAGTGAAATAAAGAAAAATATTCTATCCTCCCGAACAATTAATTTTCCGGAGAATAGAATGGCGAAAAATAATTCATTTTACCTTCGGTATTATGTACAGGTAACTTTTATAGTAGTTCTTATATATCGAAAAGATTTAGATACTTATATTTTCTGCTTTCAGAAGAATGGAATGGCGAAAATTAAATTTTTTGGATATATAATTAAAACAACGCAGAATAATTTTCTTAATTTTATTTCACGGAAAAATAGAATAGCAATGTTAGAACTTTTCGGATTGTGGTATTGTAAGTACATTAGATTTTTATCTGACCGGAGGTAACAACATGTTAAAGAATGAGGAACAAATTAGTAGAATACAAGAACTATTGAAGAATGATCCATTGTTTACAATTCTATTGGAGACAAATACTGATTATTTGTTATATGAAGATGAATATTTAACTGAAATTAACGAAACTATTAGCTATAGTACACCTAAGATAGCTGAGTGGTTTGATAGTAATGATGCACAATTACGTTATTATCTTAAACACTTTCACGATTACATATTTAAAGGCGAGATAATTATAGCTGAAAACATATACCGTTTGTATTTCACATCTATTCTTAGACTACGTATGATTCTTTTATTAAAGGATGAATATAAAGTTAAGGGTTTAAAGCGTTTAATAGGTGTCGAAGGAACTCCTTATCGCGATAAACCTGTACCCGAGGATTTATCTCAAGATATCAAAGATAATACAGAGAAAATTAATGAGTTAGGAAAGATAGTTCAGAGCATGGCTAATTCAGGTATATTTCAATTAGTAAAAGATCCCGAATCGGAAGAAACAAAGATTTTCATTAATGAGACTAATTTAAAAGAATTAGTAACTCCAAATTCAACTGACGAATTAAAAAACATGAAAAAGTTAATGTTCCAGAAAGATAAAGCTTCTGATATAAAAGAATTAATACTAGAAAAAAAGATTAAACGTGATAACATTTTTAATCAAATAGATAACTTAGAAGGTTATATTCGAATTATGAAGGTGAAATTCAACTCTGAACAGAACCCTGGCATATGGAGTAAATTATTTGGAAAGAATATTAATTCTTCTAGTAGCGAAACTGAAGAAATCATTAAAGACATAGAGAGTAAATTGGTTCAACTCAATAAACAAGAGCAATCTTTAAAAACAGAAATTGAACAACTAAAAGAAGAGCTGCAACCTATTCATGAAAACATCAAAAAGATTGGTTATGATGTAGCTTCAGATACTTCAAAGAAAATAACTAATAGGGAAGAAGAGTGATCTAATGTTTAAATTAGGAATGGCTTTTAATAAAAATGTAAATTTTCTTGCAATCATTTCATACATCGGTGTGATCGTTTGCACAGCTGGACTGCTCGTGATTAACTTAATCAAATAAAAAAGAATTGTAAAAACCCCGTTACTTTAAAAGTAACGGGGTTTTTTTGTCCACTTCCTACCAATTAGAAAACAAAGCACCAATGCATCAATGAATCATTGCAACATCGCAACACTTTATTTTTTAATATAAAGAAGTATTTAATTTAGTTGTGAACTCATATTATCATGCTTATAAATATATTTCAACTAGAAATATGAATTTCTTTAAAAAAAATAAAATATTGCGATAGTATATGATATTTGTTAATATGGAGTTGTCCACTTTCACGCGAAGGTCTTACTTTATTCAAATGTTGTCTTAATTGACGCTATGAATACAAGTGTAGACACTCGTCTATTTTCTGTACCTATCAATTAGAAAGTGAATACACCAACATTAGTAATCTATTGGATCATTGCAACACTTTTTGTTTTTAGACAGAAAAAAAGAACTTGTTTACCAGACAAGTCCTAAGTGTCGTTCTTAATATACCGAGTAACATACCATACAGCTACCAACTGTATTCTTGACTGGATTAACGCTACCAACGTTAACCGGAAACAATAAAGGAAAAAGGAAAGCGAGGAGATATTTTAAAAATAAACAACTCAATAACCACTTCTTTTCTTTTGGAACTACCAATTTTTAAAAATTGGACCATTCAAAAGCGTCTTTCTTATTGTCAAAAAAGGTATGTGTAAGATGTTTCTATTCTAACACTTGTTATTCCTTGTTGCAACAATATTAAGCGCGATATTTTTTCTAAAAAAGAAGTGCATTATTGGTAATTTTGTTAGAGATCTTCCTTTCCTTGGTGGCGTTCTTTTGAACTTTCTTGGGAAGAACCAACTGTAAGTTATTACAGTAGTATGTAGGACTAAATAACAAAAACACGCAGCTAAGATGTAAAAAGACTTATAGAGAATTAACTGTAGATAGAAACTGGGGGTACGCAATATGGGATTACCAAATATAGAACTAAGTAAAATAGACCGATTAGCATTGCAAAAATCCGCAACAAATGAACTGAATCTTAACAAAAAAACAGTAGAGTTTTTATTGGCTTTAACACCATACATAGATCTAGATAAAAGAGTAATGGAGGATTTAGAAACAATTAGAATCCAATTACAAATACAAAGAAAAACACTTCAATCAATTTTGAGAGAAGTAATTTTCCATAAATTATTATTTTTTAAAGGTGGACATTATTATTCTAATTTCCATATTAAAACTTCTGGTAAAGCTGGGGTTGCTACATATACACAAAACTACAAAGTCTTTTCAACAGCAGAATACATGAACTACACAAAAAATGAACAACGTTTATTTAACTTTATATTGACTCGTTCTATTGCTCCAACGCAATGGCAACGTTACAAAGTAATGGAACTATTTAAAAACAAGAAACAAGATAAAAGAGGACTTGATATTTTTCCTACTTTTCGCCAATTAGCAAATGCACTTTTATCATTAGTTAAAAACGGCCATATTGAAATTATGCTAGTAAATAGAGCTGACCAATTAAATACCCCTGTGCTAACGGAAAATACAAAAGACAACGAAACTTCTTTTTTCCGTTTCTTTGGTAAGGAGTATTTAACTGGCCCACAAGATATAAAAGAGATAAAACGTTTATCTAATAAAACGATTGAAAACCGCCTAATTCAAGTTCGTGTGACAAAAAAAGTAGTGGAACAGACAGTACCTTTAATGGCATCTGAAAAAGAACTAGACACTTTAGCTTCAGCTAATAATTTTTCTTACTTAGACATTCCTAAAAAACAACGTAACTTAATTATCAACTATAAAAACACATTATTTAACCACTTTGGTGAAGTTGGATTAACTATTTATCGTAATATGTTAGTTAAATTTTTTGATGCAAATAACAATCTAATTGTTGAATATGCTCACAAAGATAAAGCTGCTAATATTTTTATGAATCACTACATCTTGCCAGAGATTCGTAACATCATTACTGCTGCAGCATTACACCAAAATACATTAAAGGATTCTATTAACAACACAAATAAACCAAAATTTAACGAACTACTATGTAACGGCTATATTATCCCGACTAAATACATAGGTTCTTTCATTATGTTCTATACAGATAAAGGTTCTATTAATCATATAATTGATTTAGACAGAGCCTTATTTCAACATGCCATTAACTACAAGGACTTTAAAGTAGCTAAAGAAGAATGGAATCTACTAAAATCTCAAAAAGAAAAGATCTTCGCAGACAAATCTATTCTCGTACCTGAGATTTTTGAAAATCCACAACAGTATAGAGAATTCATGTATACATGTGCAATAAATGGAGTATTGCATGATGATACTAGACTAATAGAATTAACAGCTGTTACTACACGGTTCCAGATAAAAAAAGCTGAAAAAGAGCTACAACTATCTAAAGTTAAGCAAGCGCAATATTCTATTATGAAAGAACAATTGAAAGAGTAATCATTAGAAATAGAATAGAATCTTTCAAATAAATTTCTGAAAAAACTTTTATATTTAAGAATTCACTGATTTTGCCTAAAAACAACATCAGTATTTTGTCGTGCCTAAAATTTTTAACATTTTATGAATCAAGTGGATCCTTTGTATAAATCATCATAATAAGCTAAGTTTGTCTATTTTTTTTAGGTATTACTCCCATTTTATGTAATAATGAAAAATTTAAAAATTACCTTGATAGTTTTAAATAATTAATCTAATATCTTTCTAATTCTTTATATAGTTTATAGATTATTATCCAATAAGTGGTTTTTTTTTTTTATTCCTTAAACCTTTCTCTCGCTTGGTTCAAAGCTGTATAAAAATGTTTCTTTTCTTTCTCTATTAGTTCCTGTATTTATTCTTTTCATTTAATTCTATATAAATTCTTATATATGGTTGTAAAAAGGAATTATGATATATTATTAGTAATAAAATAATCTAAAATGAAGGGAGTAAAGGATTATGCCCTATGGATATGAAAAATATAGACTAGCCAAAGGAATAAGTGATAAAACTACTGTTATCGAAGTAAGTTTAATTAAAAACTTTCTAGCTTATGTTAATGGGGTATATAAAAAAACCGTTGCTCCCCATGAAATACGTCCAAAAGATGTTCATAATTTTTTAGACGCTGAAAGAGAAAAAAACATTTCGGATTCAACGATTAATCGCAAATTAGTATACTTACGAAATTGGTTTAACTTTATGTGGGAAGAAGGCAAAGTACCTGTTGATTTTATGCCTAAACTCAACTATCAAAAGAAGCTAGATCTAAAACCTAAATCATCCGTTATTAATTTGAATTACATGGAACTTCTTGAAAAGAGAACAGATGTCTTAACCAGTGAAATACCTTTAGCAGCAAAACTTTTCTATATTTTTGATTTGAGAGGAATAAGGAGAAGGGATTCAATTCGTATCAAGTTAGAAGATATTATCGACTATGGAAATTATTTTACGGTTACTATAAATACCTCTTTCGAGCAAAGCGTAACAATGGAACTTAGCAATAACGAAGAAATAGCGGTACTATTACAAGCTATTGAAAAAGCTACATTTCGAGATGTAGAATATATATTTTCCAAAAAAGAAAAAGATAAATTTGTCCCTATAACAGTTTCCTCTGAAAATTATTGCAATGATGCACTTGCAAAAGTCTTAGGATACCCATTAAAGTCTGAACATGTTCGGTTTTCTTATGTGCACTATCTTTATGTGCATGAGAATAAAAAAATTGAAGAAATTCAACAATGTTTGGGTACAAACATAGGAACAACTACATCAATTTTAAAAGAGGCACTTGTCCGAGTGAAAGATATAGATTATACTAACCAAAGAAGAACGTCCTAATTATGAAAAAAGTCATACAAAAATTAATACTATAGATTACTAATTGGGAGTACCCCATAGTTAAAGAAAAGTTTAGATAGCATCTAATCTTCCTTTACTATGGGGTATTTTTTGTATTAACTTTTGCACAAATAACAAATATTCATGAGAGGAGCAAGATAGTGAGTCATGTTCAACCTTTAGAAAATTTAATAATTTCATTCATTATACAAGAATATACAGAGGTCAATAATATAAATGAAAGTGGAATAAAAGTAGTCCTGGACGAACGTAAAATTGCATTTTTAAATAAGTATATTAATCGGTATCAGCTAAATGAACATGTTTTCATCAACTTTAAGACTGGAAATGTCATTATTAAGGAATCGGTACCTTTAGCAAGAATATTAAAAGAATGGACCATTAACGGTTCTGTAATGGCAATGGAACCAAACAAATTAAACAGCAACTTTTTTATGCTGTGGTTATGTCTATTTGGTCAAAAAAAGGAAAAGAGTGTTTTAATTAATTCGCACCTGCCTGTTAACGTAAAAACTACCTTGCAACATTTTTTCTATACACTGTTAAATACACGTTTAATAGATAAAGGAGATTATCTTCAAGTTATGCCTTTTTCAAATATCCTGCTCTTTTCATACCAGCGTAAAGGAACTATTGAAGAAACAAGTGAATTAAATTATCTTCTGCCTGATAGAGATCGGAAGAAAATAAAATCCATATTATTAAATTGGGAGGAAGAACATGAAAAAATCTATTAACCAAACTTCCAAAATTATTAAAGGGACACTTATCGCTAGTTCTTTTGCAATCATTCTTTCAGGTTGTTCCAATTCAATTTTTGATAAAAAGATTGAAGAAAATGATAAAGTCGTAAAAGAGCGAAAAAAAGTTGAAAAAGAAAAGGATCAAGTAGAGAATCCTGAAAATGTAGAGCCATCTGAAGTTAAATTGAGTGAAGAACAATTAGAAACGTTAGAAAAAGATGAAAATAGTATGTCAAAGTCTGCAGAAGAAGCAGTAGCAGATAGTGACTTGCCAATACGAGAAGTTGTGGAGAAAAAGATACCAATTCCAAAAGATGTTTTCACGGATATAAATGAATTAGCTCAATATAGTAGTCAATTATTTTTCTTATTTCATTCTTCACAAATAAGTGGGGAGGAATTCTATAAAAAGATATCGCCTTATTTTAGTACTAATTTTAAAGAATTGCTGCCTACAGGAGAAAAAGAACAAATTGAAACAATGAACACTTTACAAGCTATGTTTACCAAACAACTTAAATCACCAATCGTAGACTATCAAATAACAGATGTAGAAATGGAAAGTCGAGTAGACGAAGCATCTATGTATCGTAAATATATCACTAAGGATAAAGAAGAAATTTACTATGAGTCTATATTTATTAAAGAGAAGAATGCATGGTTAATTTTTGATGATAGCCCATCTCCACCTTATGTGATAGATCCAACAATTGAGAAAAAGTTTAAAGACAAAGAAGGGGAGTAATCTTTATGACCTTAATAGAGGAAACAAAAAAAGAAGTATTTAAACACTTACAAGATGAATTTAACAATAATGAATCACTTCGCAAAGAATTAGAAGAGTTAATGATTTTTTATGGAAGAAAACTACTTGTGTTTGCCAAAAATGATGAAAGCCGTTCATTTATTGAAAATGAAATTGAGGATGTTGTACGTAGTTCATATTATCAAGGTTATTACACAATGAAGGTTATCTTGAATGATAATGAAACAGAGTTATTACCAGAAGCATGGCTGGCTTCTTTAGGAGTATCTCGTAATGAAATCCCTAAGATGTTAGATAGCTTATTTAATGATATGATGCAAGATTGGTTTCTAACAGATGTAAGTCATAATTTCAGTATGGAAGTTTTAACAAATATGGAGCCAGCCTATGACATTACTAACTCGCTTATAAAAGAGTTAGCTTGTTATGGAGCATTTAAAGCACTAATTGCAGATGAACGGTATAAAGGTTCAAAGGAATTTGAATTTAATACAACGGATTTGTACTTGGGGAACACATATGATCTTGATTTTATTTCCCCACAAGTCTTTAAACAAGTACAGTTTAAATCGGAACAACACGAAATCTGGGATTTATTCTTTTGGTCAGCTCTTCGAGTAAATTCTTGGGTAGGTAGCATCCATTATTCTCTAATACCAGTAGATGATGAAATGATTTATGTATTGGAATGTAATTTATCAAATTTAATTACACCAGATGAAAAATTAGAAATTGCAGAGAGATTGGTTGAGCATTTACCAGAAGAACACCGAAATAAAGTTCAAATAAGATTATATAGTGTAAGTGAGTTAGATACATTATTACCTAACGCAACTCTCGAAAAAAATAAGGATAATTAAAAAAACGTGTATTCCACTATTATGAATAAGTGGAATACACGTTTTTTTGTATGTTTTGGATTGGTGTGCTTCTCATGTAAGCCTTTAACGCAAATTAACAGCTGTACTTAAAACAGTCAAAACCCTTATAAGACAAGAGTTTTGGCTGTTTTAATATTTACATGAGGTTATGGAAAGAAGGATTAACGCAAAAACGACGGAAAATCAAGCAAATAGGATGGAATTAAGGGAGAAAAGGGTGTTATCAATCGAGTTTGAGAAAATCAGATCTGGAAATTCAATCTTACAAATATTAATTTGTTTAAAGAATGGTGAGACCAAATTGGATGATTATGTTAATATTTGAAGGAGATTGTGAAGGTTTTCACTTAAACTAACGCGGCAGGTTAGTTTAATAAGGTGAAAAACAGGTACAATAACACCATTGATGGAATTGAGGTAATAATTTTGTGGGAAGCAGTTATAGTTGGATTATTTGGGATTGGCTTCTTTGTTTTAGGTTTTAGACACAACAAGAAAATCCATAAAGAAGAGGGCACAGGCACTGGGATAAATGAATCATTAATACTTTCATTCATTGTTGAAGGGTTATTTTGGATATTTGATAAACTTCCATACTGGGTCGCTAAAACTTTATATTTTATATTATCTATTGTTTTATTTGTTTGGAGTTATATTTTATTTAGAGAATCATATTAAATTAACGGGTGCTTTACTTCAAGAAGGAGTAAAGCCTTTTTTCTTATTGAACTAAAGGGGCAGTTTAGCTCAATAGTTTTTACCTAAATTGTTATTAAGGAGGATACTATGGAAAAAGTATTAGGAAAGGTTACATGCTTTATTACTAGAGAAGTCGATAATAAATTGGAGCTTCTTTTAATTCAACATCCCAGTGCTGGTATTCAAATACCAGCAGGCACAGTCGAAATAAATGAGGACTCTTATCAAGCGGCTATTAGAGAAGCAATTGAAGAAACTGGTCTTAAAGAATTCGTTTCATGCAAAGTGATTGGGAGTCATGAACAAAACTTAGAAGGGAAATATATCATTTTTGATAAAGCAAAAATATATTCAAAACCAGACACGTCAAGTTTCCAATGGGCGGAAATTAGAAGAGGTATCACTGTATTTCATGAACGAAAACATGGAGAATTTGTACAAATAACTTATAAAGAAGGAGATAAATATCCAGAGCCGAATTACATCTCTTATCAGATAACTGGTTGGGTAGATAAAACAAAATTAGCCTCAAAAGTAACAAGACAATTTTATCATCTCCAATCAAAAAGTGAGTTTAATGAATGGGAAATTGAGACAGATAATCATACGTTTAAATTGTTTTGGTCTCCATTAGACAATTTACCGCAGATTGTTTCTCCCCAAAATGAATGGCTTGATTACTTTTTAAAAGAGATGAATAATCTGGCTTAATTAAAAGTAAACATGGGAGTTTGTGAAATAATGTACTTAAACTAACGGGTGCTTTACTTCAAGAAGGAGTAAAGCCTTTTTTCTTATTGAACTAAAGAAGCATGTTAGTTCAATAAGCAGGTATATCTGTAAGGCTGTCTAAGTAAGTTAATATATGGGAATTACTCGAGTCCTAAATGACACTGCCAATATCAACGTCCTTGATATTAGTGATGTACTATACGAAAAACCACTATTTAAGGATAAGGAGAAAGCATATGACAACACTTGCTATTATGGAGCTATTCATAATCCAATTGATATTACCGACAGTGTTTATTATTTCATTATGGAAAGGAAATTTCCCTAGTAAATTGAATTGGTTGACACTCGCAGTGTTTACAGTGCTATTTATAACCTGGCAATTTTTTTCGTAGTCATGGGGTTGGTTCAGTTATTATCTGAGATTCATTATGATGTTCTTCTTGTTACTGTCGATTTATAGTTCATGGAAAAAAGTACAATCTCTTCCGTTTCTCATCAAATTCAACCTTAGCCAAAAGATGTCACTGAGTTTCAATGTGCTTCTTTCTCTAGTTTTCGTTGTTTATAATATTTTGACATTCAGTGGTTTTACAACTAAAGATGATGCCGTTGAACTCGACTTTCCACTGAAGAACGGGACTTATTATGTTGGTCAGGGCGGAAATCATGTGCTAATTAACTATCATAATGCTTATGCCAGTCAGCAATATGCTATAGATATTGTTAAGTTGAATAAATTCGGGATACGTGCAGCCGGTATTTACCCAGAAGAACTTGATAAATTCGTCATATATGGAGAACAATTATATAGTCCGTGTACCGGTATAGTTCTCGAAGTCCGCAATGATTTACCAGATTTGACACCTCCGGATGCTGATTCTGAAAATGTAGAAGGAAATTTCCTCAACTTATTCTGTGAGGATGAAAATGTAAATGTTTATATCGCACATATGCAAAAAGGAACTGTTGTTGTAAAAGAAGGGGAAAGTATACAGAGAGGACAGCCAATTGGGTTAGTCGGCAATTCAGGAAATACATCTGAACCACATTTACACATCCATGCTGAAAAAAACGGGGTAGGTGTGCCAATCCACTTCAATGGAAGATTTCTAATAAGAAACAGCTTAGTGTGGTAAGCAGAAGTTTTTATATTTCCATAGATTCTTAAAGACTTTCTTATTCAACTAACGGGTGCTTTACTTCAAGAAGGAGCAAAGCCTTTTTCTTATTGAACTAACGGGGCAGTTTAGTTTAATAAGAAAAAAATACATGTATGAATCAAGGCGATATATCGTTAAGCTTATAGAGGTAAAGAATTATATGGAAACTGAAAGATGGGGAGAATTAAAACGATGCTTGATTTGATAATAAATTCTAAAAGACGTTATGAAAATTTTATAAAAAGAGTTTCGGAAAATAAAGTGGTTTGGGGTTTAGAAAATGAAGATGGATGGTGTGTTTGCGAATCTAATGAATATGAAGATACTGTTGTTATGTTGTTTTGGTCAGATGAGGCATATGCACGACAATGTGCAGTAGATGGTTGGTCACATTATAAGCCGTCATCGATACCTTTGGAAATTTTTATGAATACTTGGTTGAACGGAATGAATGAAGATGGTCTTTTAGTTGGTGCGAACTGGAATGCGAAGTTAATTGGGGTAGAAGTAGAACCATTTGATTTACTTGAAGAAATTATAGGAATATTAGAAAAATAATATATTCTTATTCAACTAACGGGTGCTTTACTTCAAGATGGAGTAAAGCTTTTTTCTTATTGAATTAACGAAGCGGGTTAGTTGAAGAAGAAAATCCTTTAAAAAGATTGTAGGTTTCAAGAGTTCGAATATACTGTAAATAAAGGAGAGATAAATATGATTTGGTTAATAGTTCTTATTATTCTTTTTGTTATTATCACCTTTGCTTTATTAGTTGACAGAAGAAATAATAAAATTAGTAACAATAATCAGAATCCGATTAATTCAAATGCAAAACCAGGAGAAAGTTCCAACATCTATTTGATGGGAGATAATAGACATAAAAGTGGAGAATAACTCGCAAAATTTACCGTGTTTGTGAAGTAATGTACCTTAACTTTAGTTAAACAAGGCCATCTTAAGGGGGGAAATAGTGACTAAAAGGCAATTTAAATCGTGGTTCTCATTTATGTTTGTAATAATAATCGTGCTAATTGCAAAAAGTTTATGGAAGAACGAAGAGGTTTATTGGGGCGAAATTGTTACTGTAATTATAGCTGGTCTTGTAGGAGGAATAATAGGGATAGCTGGGATATTAATAATAAAGATTTTTAAGAAGTTATTGGAAAAACAGGGACTTTAGCAGAACAGAAATATTAGGAGCTAGTCGTAAGTGTTATACAACTAACAGGTGCTTTACTTCAAGAAGGAGTAAAGCCTTTTTTCTTATTGAACTAAAGCGGCAGGTTAGTTGAACAAGAAAACAGGAGATATGGGTTTCTTGTTGAATTAAAGAAGTAGCGTAGTTTAGAAGAATATATAGTTACTTAATATAGTGAAAGGGGTTTTATATTGACAGAAACTTTTCATATATCATATGGAGATCACCCGTCCCAATTCGGTGTATTGCGTATGCCGGATTTATCTGGACTAAGTCCAGTAGTTATTACGATTCATGGTGGTTTTTGGCAATTGAAATACGGACTTGAAGAAAATACACTAATTGATGAAGATTTGACTCGTCGTGGTTATGCTACTTGGAATATTGAGTATCGTCGAGTCGGAGAAGATGGTGGAGGTTGGCCAGGAACATTTATTGATGTTATAGATGCTGTAAATCATCTCACCCAGCTTGAGGAACGCTTTCAGCTCGATCTCTCTCGGGTGGTTATCCTTGGGCATTCAGCAGGCGGACACTTGGCTCTTTGGTTGGCATCCCGTTTTAACAAAGTTCAAACGGACGAAATCGGCAATACTTTGCTTATACCAATACGGAGCGTTATAAGTTTGGCAGGGGTCTTGGATTTGAAGAAGATGTGGGAAATCCATGAGGAAAAAGGGATGATTAGTCCCGTAGCTTCTTTTATTGGAGGATCACCCCAAGAAGTATCTGAACGTTATAGGTTAGCTTCACCGATAGAATTGCTGCCTTTGAATGTCGAGCAAATTTTAATTCATGGTGAATTAGACCGCCATGTTCCAGTTGATTTGAGTATTGAGTATCATCGTAGGGCTATTGAACAGGGCGATAAAGTTCGTTTGGTAGTACTTCCAGAAGTCGAACATTTTATGGTTATCGATCCGTCATCATCGGCATGGAAGTCAGTGACCGATTCACTGGAAACTTTAAAAGAAAGTTCATGTTATTGAACTAACGAGGTGCTTTAGCAAAATATGGCCATCATTTTGATGATCATTTTTATGTCCAAAACATTAAGTTGTTCTCAGATATGCATTGTGAAATGTTACATTTAAATTAAAGCTACAGTTTAGTTGAATAGGGATAACTATAATAAAATTGGACAAACTAAATCTAAATAAAACGTATATTCCACTAATTTGAATTAGTGGAGTATACGTTTTTTTGTACGTTTTGGATAGGGGTGCTTCTCATGTAAGCCTTTAACGCAAATTAACAGCTGTACTTAAAACAGTCAAAACCCTTATAAGACAAGAGTTTTGGCTGTTTTTAATATTTACATGAGGTTATGGAAAGAAGGATTAACGCAAAAACGACGGAAAATCAAGCAAATAGGATGGAATTAAGGGAGAAAAGGGTGTTATCAATCGAGTTTGAGAAAATCAGATCTGGAAATTCAATCTTACAAATATTAATTTGTTTAAAGAATGGTGAGACCAAATTGGATGATTATGTTAATATTTGAAGGAGATTGTGAAGGTTTTCACTTAAACTAACGAAGCAGGTTAGTTGAAGATTCGATTTCCGAAACAAACAATATTATTTGAATGTTACGATATCATTTCAAGGGTAATATTGTATGATTGATTTATAAACAATTTATCTGTATTTGAAGTTTTTTATTTTATAGTGAATTTGCAAATAAACAAATGATGGGAATTTGAGGTAAGAACACTACTCAAAGTCAAGGTTAAAAAGGGGGTATACAATGAAGAACTTGGGAATAATTTTAATCTTTTTAGGTGTTATTCTTATGGGTTTAAGTGGTTTAGAAAAGGTGCTTATTTTTACAGCATTTAAAGGTGAAGTTCATCAAATGCAGGCTATTATTGATTTAACACCATCATATATATGGAGTATAACGAATATTACATTTGGATTTGGACTTATTTCTATTATTATTGGCGTAGTTTTATTTTTTAAAGAGTTTATAGCCCAAAACACTAAAAAATTTCTTTGAGTACCTAAAATTATCTTAAAGTAACGGGTGCTTTAGTTAAAGATCATCGGGCTGTTTATGCAGCCTTTTTCTTATTGAACTAACGCGGCAGGTTAGTTTAAGAAAGGGTTTGTTTTATCTAAGTAGAGTTCTTTAAGCAGATAACAAAGGGTGATATTGGTGGTTGAAAAATACATTGCAGTTGAAAATGGCAGGATATGGACTGAAAAAAGAGGGAAAGGCAGTGTTCCAGTCATTTTAATAAGTGGCGGACCTGGATCTAGTAATTATTTAGAACCATTGTCTTTTCTAATTGATGATATTTGTGAGGTTATAATGTTTGATCCTAAAGGTTGTGGTCGTTCCGATTATGATGGAAACGGGTATGATTTAGAATCTTGTCTTAATGACATGGAAAGAATTCGTAAAGAGTACGGGTTTAAAAAGTGGGTGGTAATTGGTCACTCTTGGGGAGCTGATTTAGGTTTAGCTTACTCATTGTTATATCCTCAGTCTATTTTAGGATATGTATCTATATCGGGAACTGGAGTACAAAATGATAGGGACTGGAAGGATGTCTATAATCGTAAGAAAGAAGAAATTGGTGAATTGAAACCAGATTTTGAGTATGAGGCTAATATGATGGTTCATCGTTCGCTGATTAATTCTTGGAGAGCATTCATTAAAAAACCACTGTTATTAAAGGATATCTCACAACTTCAAATACCCTCAATGTTCATTTGTGCAGAAAATGATATTCGTCCTTCTTGGTCAATTAGGCAGATTTCCAGTCTTATTAGTAATTCTAGATATATCGAAATTAAAGGGGCTGAACACTATATTTGGCTTAATAAAAATAATGAATTAGGTGAAGTTCTCAGAGCATTTATTAAAACATTTTTTTAATTTACTTCCAGATAAGACAATAATAAAGTTAAGGTTTGGGAACGTTTTAGTGACTTTTGCTTCTTCAACTAACGGGTGCTTAGTTGAAGAAGGACAACTAAAAATAATCAACGTGAAGGTATACTAAATCACAACAAAAGAATCCTCTTTGTTCTATCTTCTTTCAAAATAGAACTTTTATATTTGGGTAATATAAGGGTTAAAGAGGAACTTTCATCTTGCTCATTTTCAACGTGTGCCTTTAAATCTGTTCTATTATATATACTCTCCAAACAACTCCGGTTTCCAACTATGAATAGCATGATTTTCTATTGCGAATACTTTCTCTAAATAGATTTCCGTTGTTTCCAATCGTTCATGTCCGAGGCTTCTCAATATGTCGTAATTAACGCAAATAACCAGTTTTACTTAGAACGGCCAAAATCCTTATATAACAGGGTTTTGGCTGTTTTTAATTTTCCCCAAAGGTTAAGGAAAGAAGGATTAACGCAAAAACGACTGAAAATCGAGCGAAGAAGAAGGATTAGTGTATGAATAAGGCTATCTTCGAACGAGTTGAACCAAAGGTTTAAAACTGCTGAAATAAATATGAGCGTTGATTCTGAAAGAGGCATTAACGTTCTTTTTGGTTGAACTTATGGAAATCTTCTCTTATAAATACAAAATCTCATAATTTTCACCTATAAATAAAATGGATTTGGAAAAATATTCATACAAAGGAATACATTCGTACTAACAAATTCTCTCAAAAAAGTTTATTATACCAAAGTGTAAGAAAGATTTTCTTATTCTGGATTTTAATAATTTTAGGAGGTAAGAGAGAATTGCAACATAAAGTATTTACCAAATGGTTAGCTAGTATTCTAGCAATAGTGTTAATTTTTACATCTATCCCTTTTACGAACTTAGTAGTAAAAGCGGAAGAAAATACGGAGGTAGGGATAGAAGAAACGCCTACTTTGCCTAATCCTGACGAGCTACCTACCATAGCCTCTGGAGAAGCTCCACCTTTCGAAAAGACCGATCCAAAAGAAGTAATGGAGCTTCGTACGGAATCCTCTAAAGTCATGGACAATGGGGATGGCACATATTCGATGGAAATGTTCCAAGAACCCGTCTTTCGAAAGAATAGTGGAAAATGGAAAGAGATTCAGCCTAAACTAAAAAAACAAAAAGCTGTGAATTCTTTTGCAAGTGAATCAGTAGATGAACTCGCAACGGAAAATACATTGATCGATATCCGTTTTTCCCCAAAAATGAACAAAAACAAATATGCCGTCCTCGCTTATAAGGGACATACGTTAAGTTATACTTTTCGTGAAGCATCAGGGGAGAAGGGTGTTCAAAAAGTAAAAAACACAGCAGCCTCCTATGAGGAAAATAAGATTTTCTATGAAGATGTTATCCCAGGTTTGACTTTACGAAACATCGTATTCGATGAATCGGTAAAAGAAGACATTATTCTAAGTCATTACAGTGGTACGAGCAACTATCATTTCTTTATGGAAACAGATCTGACAGCACAGATGGAAGAGAATGGGTCCATTACGCTTAGAGATCAACAGAATGAAATTATTTACACATTACCGAAACCTTTTATGACCGACTCGAATATCAACCCGGAATCAGCTGAACCCCAGCGTTCGGAAGACGTTCACTTTGAACTAAGTAAAGAGAAGAAAGGGTATGCATTCACGGTCGTGGCGGATCCAAACTGGTTGAAGGATCCTACAAGAGTTTATCCAGTTTATATTGATCCGACTACGAAGGTACAAGCCAACCATGATGCTTCCGTCTCTTCTGCTTATCCGAATGCCAATTATGGGTCAGACTGGGACGCTGGATTAGGGGCTTACATATTAAAAGCAGGAAATTATAGCTCCGAAACAGGGGAAAACTTTGCTTATATACAAACACCAACCCCATCGTTACCTTATGCAACAATTGAAACCGCTATTTTCAACATATACAATGTACATTCCTACTACCCTTCCACATTAACAGGCATCTGGCTTGACCGGGTGAATGGACCGTGGGACGAATCTACTATCAAATGGAGTAACAAACCAACCTCTTCCTTATTTACTTCTACAAGTGTTCATAAAGGAAAATGGGCTACGTTCAATGTCAAAAATGCAGTAAATGATTGGATAAAAGGAACGACTCCCAATTATGGGTTTAAACTGCATACAAATGGCAATGGACAAACGTTTTGGAAAAAGTTTTACTCCACGGAGCATAGTGTGGCAGACTATCTTCCACATTTGAATATCGCTTATTTTTTTCCGTCTCCAACCAACCTGTCTGCAAAAAGCACTAGTTTAGGTGATGGAACAGGATATATCGATTTACAATGGAGTCCTGTAGCGGGAGCTTCTAGCTACAAGGTATGGATTTTCGATGGGAACGTATATAAATCGATCAGTGTAGGGAAAAACACGAACTGGTCTACAAAAGACAAGTCTGTTTGGCCACAGGTGGGAGCAAACCTTCCCGTAAACCCACAAGCCGTTTACCGTGCTTCTGGAGGAACGACCTATAACGACCGAACAAATTATGCCATATCGGTCAGTGCTGTATTTGAGAATGGGGAAAGCCCAAATGCAAATCCGATTGTACCAACCATTCCGAATTTAGTTAAACCTGATGGACCTAAAGGGGTAGCCTACAGCAATCAAATTGGGACGAACTCAGGTTATGTCAACTTAGAATGGGATGAGATACCAGGGGCAACAGGATATAAAGTCTGGATTTTTAATGGACTTAGTTATGAAGCTTTTGACGTAAAAAATGTAACAAACTGGACGACACAAAATAAAGGGATTTGGCCTAAACCAGAACAAATACAAGCAGGAACTTCAAGTACCTTAAAACTTATACAAGATGGTTCTGGTGTAGAGCTTCCAATCGATCCTTCCCCTTTATATGCAAAAATGGGGAAGAAATATGCAACGTCTAATAATTATTGGTTCCGAATTAGTGCATACAACCAACATGGGGAATCTGTTTTTTCAAATGCAACAATAATAAATTTACTTTCTCAATCCACTAATTTTGATAAAAACCTTGGATTAGAGGATTATTGGGACTATGCCTCACATGATATTTCAAATGGAACCAATTATGTCAATGTAGGCACAAATAATAATGTCATCCAATATACCGATTTCAGCTTATTCAATTATGCAGGTTTCGGATTGGATTTTACAAGAACCTATAATAGTAAGGATTTTGAAAAGTCTGCTTTTGGCTATGGCTGGAGCTTCACGGGTTCTGAAAAGCTTTATATTGGGACAAATGGTACTGATATTGATTACAAGGATGCAGATGGAACCGTCCATGTATTCACATGGGATGGGAACAAATATGTTGCACCAACCGGAAATTATGACCGTTTGGAAAAAGTTGATGCGACAACGTATAATCTAACAACCAAAACTGGTTATACAACAACATTTACAGTGAAAGAAAATTCAACTGACACAGATGTAAAAGTAGCGTATATAACTAAGCAAACAGATCTATACAACAATACAATCACTTATTCGTACAATCCATTGAATCAGCTTACTTCCATTACCACTAATTTAGGTACTAAACTGAACTTTACGTATAATACAGAGGGGCTTATTTCAAAAGCGAACTATAATGAACAAGAGGTAACTTATAGCTATACAGAGGGGAACTTAGAAAGAGTTGTTATAAAGAAGGATGAAAAAACAACTACGCCTACCTCATTCAATTATACGACGAATGGGCAGTTAACGGAAATCATTGATAGTAATCAAAAAATAATGCAATATGAGTATAATAGTAATTTGGATTTAGTTTCTGTAACAGAACCATCATTAGATGGACAAGCAGCTTCTATCACCAATTACTCTTTAGACCGAACAAACAATATTGTGACGATTACAAGCCCAGAAAATACCGTTACAAGATATGGTTTGAATGAAAATTATAGTGTGACAGAAGTATTCGATCCTTCAGGTGAAACAACAACCTTTACATTAGATGATACCTATAATATTTTACATGAAGTTGTAGTCTATACAGATGGATCTACGTACACTAAAGATTTCAATTATGATACAAAAGGGAATGTGTTAAGCACTACTGATTCAAAAGGTGTAACAGAATCCTACACGTATGATGCATATAGTAATCTCTTAACGCAAACAGATGCAAATAATCAAATGACCACAAATACGTATGAAAAAGGAAATTTAAAAACAACGACGTCTCCAAAGGGAGAAATAACATCCTATCAATATGATACACGTGGCGATCTGAAGACTATTACGTATCCTTTAGGAAAAACGGATACATTTGATAACGATTATTCGAATAATCAAAAGCGGACAGTGCATACGGACTCTTCATTAGGCATTACGACGGAAACTATTACTGATTTCAATGGTAATATGCTGTCCTCTAAAGACGGAAAAGGTCAACTAACAACGTATCAGTACAATTTTAAAAATGAATTAATTTCAGTAACAGACGCCAATGGAAAAGTAACAGACTACGATTATGATGGCAACGGGAATTTACAAACAGTTACAAATGCTGCTGGCAAACAAATGAGTTTAGAATATAATGCACAAAATGCGGTGAAAAAAGAAACAAATGCATTAGGAAAGGCAACAAACTATCATTATAATGCTGATGGTATATTAACAGAGGTAGTAAAAGCAAATGGTGCTGTCATTGGTTACAGCAATGATGAAGAAACACAAACGTCAGTAGTGAAAATTAACAATGATAATCAGTTCACGTCAAAAAAAGATAGTTTAATCACAACAGTGACAAACCATACCTTGAATAATCAAACAGTCACTTACACGGGGTCAGAAAACGGCTTATTACAGCGTATTGACTTTAGCGCGCCTAAAAACAATGCCATTACGTACAACTATAAAAACGAAGAAGCTTTGGAAACGATTAATTTCGGTACAAATACAATCACCTATACACCAGATGCGAATGGGCAAACAGAGAGCCTAACTCTAAACGGAGAAACAATCGCAAGCTTTAAATTGAATACCAATGGTTTACTTACAAGTACTACACTCGGAAATGGTGCTTCGATTACAAATACATATATCGGAAACGAGACACTGCTAAAGACGCAAACATTTAATAAAAAAAGCACGACACCATGGGATACGCATACGTATGACTATGATGCGAATAATCAAATCAAGGAAGTCATAACTAATGCAGGAACAGTTACGTATGCGTATGATGCTGTAAATCAATTAGAACAAGAGCAATATAGCAATGGCTTAACCATCGCATACACATATGATGATGTAAGTAATCGTAAGTCGAAGTCAATTACTCAAAATGGTAAGACGACAACGACCGAATATGTCTATAATGATGCAAACCAAATGACGGATGCCGGGACACAAAGCATAGCTGTCGATGTAAATGGCAATGTGACAAATGACGGGCGTTATGAATATGTATGGAATGCTTTTGATCAATTAATAGAAGTGAAGACAATGGCTGGTGCAACGGTGGTAACGTACAAATACGATGAAAACGGTAATCGTATTTATAGTAACGTTGATAGTAAAGAAACGTATTATCGCTATGATGGGACAAGTAATCAAGTATTATTCGAGGCAAATGCAAGTGGAGAGATTACAAAATCCTACACGTATGATGATAACGGACATCGACTAACAATGACTTATAGTGGTAAAACATACTATTACCTAACAAACTACCGTGGGGACGTGCTCGCCTTAACAGATGAAAGTGGGACAATCGTCGCTGAGTACACATACGACGCATGGGGCAATATCTTAACGCAAAAAGATTTAGATCAAAAAGATGACGTAAATCTTGCAAAGGAAAACCCCTACCGCTATGCTGGCTACCGATATGACGAGGAAACGAAGCTGTATTACTTAATGGCACGTTATTATAATCCTGATACAGGTGTGTTTATGTCGCTAGATCCTGTAGGTGGCGATACCATGAATCCGATTACGATGAATGGGTATAATTATGCAAATAATAATCCGGTGATGTTTGTGGATCCGGATGGGGAATTTGCTAGTGACCTTGGAGCTAGATTAAAGTATGGGGCACAACAAGCACTCAAAAAACTATTACAAAGTTGGGGAGTACCTGCAAACCTCGGTGAAAAAATAGCTACTAATGGAGTAGCGTTTTTGTTTGGTAGTAATGCATTTAAAAAAATTGTGAATACAAAGATTAACTCTTATTCTGCTTTTCAGGCTCAAGTGAGGACTTTTAACAATACTTTTAGTAAGACCCTAATAAGAACTGCAAAGCAAAATTTAGTAAAAGCACTTGGTAAAAAAGCCGTTGGTATGATGATTGGGGGCATAGGGGGGGTTGCAATAATGGAGATTACTTTCTTTGCTTATTGGACCATATATTATGCATATAATTATAAACCAAAACCAAAACCAAAGAAATGAGGCGAGCTTTTTGATATATACTAGTATAGTCATATTAATAGTAGGGATCATAATTGCAATAGTAATGAGAAGCATATATCCATTCTTTGAATCACTTATCTTTGCAAGTGTTGCATTACTATTTGATTTATTCCAATTAATTACCGGTTTTTTAGGAGATAGTTGGATATATCATACAGTTATTCCATTAATATTATTGGCGATATCTCTCTTTTTTACAAAAAAATTAATCAATAAATTCAATTGGGAATATTAATAAATCATTTGATTTAACAATCAAGTAAAGTAATCTGCACTAGGAGTATAAAATAATTCTGAAAATTAAATACAATTCTAGACTCAATGACAATCAGCGTTTAAAATAGATGTGCCAAACATC
Source organism: Psychrobacillus sp. FSL K6-4615 (assembly GCF_038008225.1). NCBI lineage: Bacteria > Bacillati > Bacillota > Bacilli > Caryophanales > Bacillaceae > Psychrobacillus > Psychrobacillus sp. FSL K6-4615. The sequence continues at coordinate 134,894 of NZ_JBBOYQ010000002.1, forward strand.
CGATCAAAATCTGCATTTGAGGCTCATATAAACACCTTTTAGGTTGCTTGATTCCCACATTCAATGGGTGTTAAGTAGCCTAATTTTTCTTGTATCCGTTCCTCATGTTGATTTGAAATAAAGTTCAATAAGAATGTTTTGTGAATTTTTTGAAAAGCTAATTGTAGATTTGGAATAATTTTGTAAAATTTATACAAATGATAAGATGTTTAAAGTATAATTACGATGTAGTAAAACATTCAGAAACGCAAAAATAATTACCTAACAATGTTATAGATATATTTTAATAAATCTTTTTTATAAAAACTTTAATCACGCCAAAACAAAACCTACACATTTTGATTTATCTTTTTTCAAATTGGAGGGTTTTTACTAGTATAAAATAAATGTTTGCAACATACTTTTAATCAAACTTTATTTCAAACCAACAATTTGTCCAGTTACATTAAAGTTGGTAACTTAACATTAAAGTAGGTTACTGATAATTATAAAAGAATGTTAAAATCACCTCTCTAGTTTAACTGAGAGGTGATTTTTTGTTGGATACCTATGTTAAAATAGTTATAGATTGTGAAGGGTTTCACTTAAACTAACGGGGCAGTTTAGTTGAAGATTCGCTTTCCGAAATAATCATTTTTTTTATAAAATACTAGCAATAAACACACAAACCACATAATCAACTAATTGAGTGTTTTACTTCAAGAGTAAAGCCTTTAAAGCGTCAGTTTAGTTCACAATTAGGCCAGATTGTTAAATAAAAGTTTAGTATTATAAAGGTTTTAGTTGTCTTAAAATCGAATTAAATGGATAAAGGGAAATTAGGAGTTTTAGTGTATATAAATTGAAATATTTATTTTACCTATAAATATGAAGGTGTAGGGGATGTATATGATATTCGAATTAGATAAATCTGAATTTAGTAAGTGTAGAAAATTGTTAAATGAACAAGGGCAATTAGAAGCATTAGCAATTGTTGAAAATATAAATCCGGGCCGTATTTTTGTAGATGATATTAATAATCCTGTGTCTGGGCTTATTTGGTTAGGAAATAATGATGGATTTATATTTTTTGGAAGTGAGCAAAATGAAGTATTTAATAATGAATTAAACCATTTTATTAGCAATGTAATCGCATCAGAAGCAAAAAAGGTCCATTTAAAATGGTTTGAAGGAGTCGGCAATCACGAAAAATGGAATAACATTATTGAAAGAGTTTTTGAACATCGTAAATTAGAGAGTTGGAATCAAAGGGTTTATATCTTACATAAGGCTGATTATAAAGGTAATTACAAACCTGCAATCGAACAAGAATATAAGGTTATAAAAATCTGTAATACTCTCTTTGAAAATAAGAATAACTCAATAACAAACATTGAATTTTTACAATCAAAAATATTAGAGTTTTGGTCCTCACCTGAGAGTTTCTTTAATAGTGGATTGGGTTATTGTATTGTTTATAAAAATGAAATTGTTAGTGTTTGTTTTTCAGGTTTTGTCGTTGGAAAAGTACACTGCATTGATATTGAAACATTAGAGACCCATCAGGGAAAAAAATTAGCTCAAAGAGTAGCTCACAGTTTTGTTAAAGATTGTTTGGAGAATAATAAGGTTCCGTATTGGGATTGTATGGAGAAGAACACTCCCTCTGTTGCAGTTGCAGAAAATATTGGATTCAGCAATGTATTTAGCTATGTTGGCTATTATTTTCCGCTCGATTAATTATTCATTTATAGGTTGAAAAAATTTGATTTGATGATGTTCCTATCTGGCTTTATTGTTAAATAAGCTTTACTATTCTTATTCAACTCCCATGAAAATTAAAAAATGCTCAAAATATACAAAATTGCATAACAAAAGAGACTCAGAAATTGCTTTTTTAAAAAAAGGCTGAGCCTTCAGAATGCTTATATTGAGTTTTGTGTTAAAAGGTAAATCAATAATCACTCCATTCTTGTAAGAATAAAGGCAGGCTGGTGCAAAAACCAGAGTAGGATTAATCTCCCATGAGTGCTACTCATATAGAGTGCGACAGTCTGTGATGCACCGTGGTCGTTGGAGGGCTCTAAGGCACCATAGTTCATCGACCTTCTTCGCCAGCCATACTAATCTATACCCACTCTGCAACAATTTTCATCCTCTGTGGTGCAGCTTTTTGGGGCTGCATGGATGGCTAACGGGTGCTTTACTTGAAGAAGGGGTAAAGCCTTTTTCTTATTGAACTAAAGCGGCAGGTTAGTGTAATAACAAAGTTAAAATAAAAACAGAAAATAACGAACGGGGAGAAGGAGATTTGAATGAAAGATTGTATATTTTGTAATCTGGAATTAGAACCAACCCAAAAAGTCATTTTAAGCAACGAGTATTGTATGTTTTTGCAGTTAGAACAAGCACAAGAGAAAGGTATTCAACTTGAAGGTGCTGGGCTAATTGTACCTAAAAAACATAGGGAAACTGCATTTGACTTAACAATAGAAGAATGGAATGCAACCTATACACTTCTTAAAGATGCAAAAAATTACTTGGATGAAAGGTATAATCCCCAAGGATATAACCTCGGATGGAATTGTGGCGAGATTGGAGGACAACATATATTTCATTCTCATTTTCATGTATTACCAAGGTATGAAGATGAACCACTTGCAGGTAAAGGTATTAGATATATGTTTAAAATTGCTGATAATAAAAGGAAAAATTATTAAGCTAACGGGTGCTTTACTTCAAGAAGGAGTAAAGCCTTTTTCTTCTTAAACTAAAGCGGCAGGTTAGTTACAAGCTTTACCTCTAATTATTGAAATTTATTACACGAACATACATAAAAAAGGAGTGAATTATTATGGTGGCAAAAAGTGAAAAAGAAATTCTATTACTGAATAGCGACAAAAATTTAAAATCATTACTTGAAATAATTGAGTCAGTACCTAGCAGAAAAAGAGGCATTTCTATTGAAACTCAAGACAGAGATAAGAATTTTCGTGATGTATTAATGCATCTGTATGAATGGCATGTAATGCTTGAGAGATGGTATAGAGAAGGTATGGATGGAGATATTCCTTTTATGCCAGCACCTGGTTATAAATGGAGCACTATCAAGTTACTTAATATGCAAATTTGGGAAAACTATCAGGATGTAAAATTAAATCAAGCAATAAAAAAATTGAAGTTAAGCCATGAAAGAGTAATGGATTTAATAAGATTACATACCAACGAAGAAATGGTCACAAAAAAATATTATAAGTGGACAAAAACAAGTAATTTATACAGCTATTTTGCAGCAAACACTTCCAATCATTATATTTGGGCTATAAAAAAATGTGAAGTAATTGCAAAGTCTATATAAAAGAAAAAGGACAAGTTTGTGAAACATTTCACTTAAACTAACGGGTGCTTTAGTGAAATATAGAGCTGATAATATAGCTCTCTTTTCTTGTTCACTAAAGCACCCGTTAGTATTTTAAAAAGTACATAAAGAGGTGGCGTACAATGAAAAAGATTGCATTGATTGGTTCAGGAGGGTCAGGGAAGTCTACTCTGGCACGAAGATTAGGGGAAAAGTTGAACATAGAAGTTTATCATTTAGATGCATTGTTTTGGAAGCCAAATTGGACACCAACATCAAAAGAGGAACAAAGAAAAGTTCAAAATGAATTGGTAAAAAAAGAAGAATGGATTATTGATGGGAATTATAACGGAACAATGGATATAAGACTGAATGCAGTAGACACCATTATCTTTGTTGATATCAGTAGAGTAATATGCATCTACAGAGTTTTCAAGCGGATGATTCAATATCGTGGAAAATCAAGACCAGATATGGCAGAGGGCAACAATGAGAGGCTTGATTTTGACTTTCTGAAATGGGTTTGGGATTACCCGAAAACCAAGAAACCTATTATTTTAAAGAAACTTGAACAATTACCAAATGATAAGAAAGTCATTATTTTAACGTCTCCAAGAGAAGTACAACTTTTTTTAGATAAAGTTAATAATGAGTGGTAATCTTTTCTTAAAAGGGTTAAAGGAGATTTTTTATTGAACTAACGGGTGCTTTACTTCAAGAAGGAATAAAGCCTTTTTTCTTATTGAACTAACGCAGCAGTTTAGTTGTTAGATGAAATTAGGAGTTTTATGTCGCAGTTGACGTTAGTACATTTAATAGACTTGTCGGGTAAGGATAGGGTGATATTTTATTGAAAAAATATAAAACTCTTTTATTTGTTTTAATAGGGATAATCTGTTTATCGATTTTAATGTTTTTGATATATTTGTTTCTTTCATTTTTAGGTACTTTAGGTCAAGGAGAGTATAAAAAATACAATTCGGGAGTAACTATTGAGGTAAATAATTTAAATAATGAAAGCATATCAAACCTCAAATTTACATATGGTCACGCTGAGAACTTTGAGTTTAAAGAAATAGGATTAATAAAACATATAGAGGCTGGTAAGACTGCTACGTTAACTGGTAGTAGTAAAGATATATATCCCAATGATTTGAGTATGTATATGCACTATAATCTTGAAAATGGTGAAAAAAAATCAGATGCACTAGCATATTTTAGTATTCAGAAACCAAGAAAAGTTGTTGTAATTATAGATATTAATCAAGTTGGTGATATGGGTGAAATAGGTTATAAAATAAAAGGCTTTGATGGGCTAGGAGAATTTATTGATTAAGTATAGAAGAGAAGGTGCTTATTCAACTAACGGGTGCTTTACTTCAAGAAGGAGCAAAGCCTTTTTCTTATTGAACTAACGCGGCAGTTTAGTTGAAGAAGAGGTATGTATAGTCAGTTGTTAATCAGAGGGCGGGATTTGGATATCATCGAAACTTAAAAAAGGAAGGATGTCGTAGATTGGACAGAAAACATAGTAATTACGAAGTACAGATTATAGGCAAACCACTACGTTGCCCCCACTGTGGCGGTGCTATTTTTAGTCATCGGGAAGTATATCTTGATATAGTGCCACCAAATGTTGATGTAGACCCATTTAATGAAGATCCACCGGAGCAATTGGTACTACAGTCTTTCACTTGCAACGACTGTTATAATATCCAGCAGTTCCAACAACTGACGAAAGGTATGGAAACGAATATCGTTTGCAAACAGGTAGATTAGATATGGCAAAAGATTTAAACCTTGAGGAAAGTCACATCGTTATTTCGGACCGACCTATTAATTGTCTTTTCTGCGAGCATGATGTATTTATTCCATATGTGACGTACAAAAATGAGGTAGAACCCGAGATGTATGCCGGCATACAAGCAAACTATACGGCAATTTGTATGCATTGCGGCAGTGCGATACAGTTTGAACATACGAGTAACGTCCATGTTAATCCCATAATAACTGAGGCAAAATTGCAGGCGCAAAAAAGGTGCTTGCTCCTAGCTCTACAGATTCTCGTACAAGAGAAAAAAATAGATGATACCGTGCTTACCTTAGCCGAGGAAGAACAGTATGTTAAAGTAATGGTATTATTGAAGTCAAGAACGAATCAAGTTGAAGAAATGCCGGCTCTAAGCTGTTTAGCGATAGCACTAAATCAGTTATCGACGCACAATATCGTCGACGCTATGCAAATGCACCGCATCGTAATGGATGAAAGCTATCCGGGTATTGAGCCATTTTTAAAACAGTTTATAAAATGAAAAAGTACTGTTGTTTCAAAGCGAGTTATAGTGTGATGAAACCACACTTAGAACTTAGAATTACATTCTAATTTTAAATAAAAGTTTTTAGAATACATGTCAAAATAGAATCTAAAATTTTAAAAATATAATGTTGTTTAACTAACGGGTGCTTTACTTCAAGAAGGAGTAAAGCCTTTTTTCTAATTGAACTAAAGCCGCAGGTTAGTGAAATAAAGGGTAAAACTAATTAAATATAAATAAATTAGGAGAGTGCAATGAAAATCTTTCTAGAGTCAACACTAATTTTAGTTATATTCGTATTTGTTAGTATCATATGGGTAATTCTTTGGGGAAGTATATATTTAGAGATTGGCATTGATATTGATGAAAGATATGGTGGAATGCCTTATGTCTCTATTCTTATTCTGTTTTTGGTGCTATATAAAAATAAATTGCAATTTAGCGGAAGGAATAAAGGAAAAGATAGAGATAAACTACCGAAATTGATTTCTAAAATACTTATTTTCACTGCAATTAGTCTCTTATTCTTACCGCCAGTACTGAGTTTCTTCTTCAACTAACGGGTGCTTTACTTCAAGAAGGAGTAAAGCCTTTTTCAGTAGATTAAAGCAGCAGGTTAGTTTAATAAGATTTGAAGTGCTTAATTAAGGAGGATTATTCAATGAAAGATTATGGGGACGATTTATTTAAAGGCACAGCTTGGTATTATTCACAATATAGACCATTATATTCTTCTTCTTTAATCAGATATTTAAGAAATAAGTTTTCTTTAGATGGGAAAAGCAACATGCTGGATTTAGGCTGCGGCGATGGTCGATTACCACTAAGGTTCTCTGATTGGTTTGAAAAAGTGGTAGGGTTGGATACAGAGCCTGAGATGATTCAAGAGGCTGAAAGAATCAGTAAGGAAATTAGAGCTGAAAATACAGAGTGGCTAATTGGCGATTTAGAGAAATATAAACGTAATAACAATACGACCTTTAGACTTGTAACTATTGCAAAGGCTTTTCACTGGATGGATAGACCGCGAGTCCTTGAAAGTTTATACGAAATGATAGTTGTTGGTGGCGGAATAGCTATTATAGATAATTACTCTCCTAATGAAGTGCTTCTACCTTGGCAGCAGACAGTTCAAGAAGTTGTAAAACATTGGTATGGGAATGAAAGAAGAGCAGGGAATATTACATACAGTCATCCAACAGTTAGCCATGAGGAAATTATAACAGGATCAAAGTTCGACCTAGAAATTCATCAATTACCTTCATATGAGCAGATATGGACACTGGACTCTATAATCGGAAATCATTATTCTACTTCTTTTGGTGCTAAACGGTTTTTAGGAGAAAACGTTGATTTATTTGAAAAACATTTAAAAGAGGAATTATTAGCTATTGATAAAAATGGTGTGTTTAAAGAGCAAATAAATACTTCGGTCAAACTTGCTCTAAAAAAAGTATGAAAGAGTATCTTATTCAACTAACGGGTGCTTTAGTCAACAACAATCCGGCGCTTTCCCGGAAAACTAGGAAAGTGTCTTTGTCTTTATAGGACATGGTGTTATGGAACGCTGCTTTGATTAGGAGGAGGCATTGTTATGGAAATATACTGGGTTAACGGACAATATCAAGAAGATGAACGGATTTTTGATTCTCAGTTTGAAGTTTATGAATGGACGGACTCATTATATCAAGATTTCTCAAATGGCTTTTTGAGAAAAGAAAATATCGGTTATGCAACTCCTGATGTAAAGGTAATTGATTGTTTAACGGAACTAATACCACAATGGGCGGGATACACGAATGTAAATGTTACAATGCATAGAGATAAGATTGAGTTAGAAGGTAAAGATATTTATAGAATTTGGACATCGTATAGTAGATAAAGTTATTCCACAATCGGGCGCGATTGTGGAATAACTTTTCTGTTTCATCTTCAACTAACGGGTGCTTTAGTAAATTGGAGAGTTGATGATACAACTCTCTTTTCTTGTTCAAGTAAAGCAGCAGGTTAGTTTAACAAGGTTGAAGAATATACATAAGTGGGTCTGTAGTAGATAGCCTGTATTGTTATTCAACTAAAGTAAGAAGTAGAGTTTAACAAGGATATAATAAATAAGTTGTGGCAAGGGGGAGTTGTAGTGAATCCATTATTATTAGACATTCCATTACAAATAGAGACAGAAAGGTTATTATTACGAGCACCTAGGCAATCAGGAGACGGTACTATTGTTAATGATGCAATTAAAGATTCTTTTAATGAATTAAAGGCTTGGTTGCCATTTGCACAGACAATCCCTACTCTGGAGGAAACAGAAGTAAATTTGAGAGAAGCATATATTAACTTCATAAAAAGAGATAGTTTACGTTTCCTGATTTTCCATAAAGACACTAATGATTTTATAGGAGTAACAAGTTTTGAAGGTTTAAACTGGGACATCCCCAAAAGTCATATTGGTTATTGGATTAACACAAGATTTATGGGTAACGGATATATGTTAGAAGCGGTAAAAGGATTATGTGAACTAGGTTTAAATCATATGAACTTTAAGAGAGTTGAAATTAGATGTGTATCCACAAACCTAAAGAGTCGTTCTATTCCTGAAAAATTAGGATTTGAGTTAGAAGGGATTTTAAAGAATGAGGATTTATCCGCAGATGGAAGTAAACTGACTGATACTTGTATTTATGCCAAAGTTTAAGCAAGGGACATTGTGAAGAATTACACTTAAAGTAACGGGTGCTTTAGCAAAATATGGCCATCATTTTGATGATCATTTTTATGTCCAAAACATTAAGTTGTTCTCAGATATGCATTGTGAAATGTTACATTTAAATTAAAGCTACAGTTTAGTTGAATAGGGATAACTATAATAAAATTGGACAAACTAAATCTAAATAAAACGTATATTCCACTAATTTGAATTAGTGGAGTATACGTTTTTTTGTACGTTTTGGATAGGGGTGCTTCTCATGTAAGCCTTTTTTGCATGAAAAACGGTCATATGAGAAGAGATAGTATAATCCTCGACTATTTGTGTAAGAATGTTAGAAATGATCATAGCAGCGAATTTATTAACGATTAGACGTTGTGGCTCACTTGCTGTCAATTCGGTACAAGATAGTTCACTTGGTTTAACAAAACTATCTTTATCTTCTAAAATATCGGGAAATACTTCTGCTACAGGTGGTTGTTTAAATAAATTTAATTTTACACCTGTAACAACTTGTCCACTCCAACCACTTTCATTAAAAGCAATTAATTCTTCTTCTGTCCAACTTGATTTAGTTCGTACTTGCCAATCTTTTGGTACTACAGTGGATTCATTACCCGCATCAATATAAATACATGTTTTCGAAGTTTCAAAGAATGTATTTAAAATTGACCTTGAAAAATTATTATCCACACATCCAATTAATATCGGCAAAAAGAGTATATCACTTCTGTAGTTGTGTACTTGAAGGTATTCTGAAGTAAATAACTTACGAATATCTTCTACACTTTCAATATAGTTATCTGTATACGTTGCAATGTCGATACCATACGCATATGAATATCTCTGCGCCAGGACTTCTGCCTTTTTTAAACCTACTTCCTCTGGAAGAAATAATTGATTACCTAAATTTTTGGTTTCAATAACGTCAGGGTCAACTACTGTGTAAGCTCCTCTTTTTTTCGATACTCCTAATAATTGACTGATATGTTGTGTTAAATATCCGCCTGTTCCACCTGTACCTATTTGAATAATGTAAGGAAAGATTTCTTTATTAGGTATAAATGAAGTCTGAGCTGCCTTTAAAATGTTAATAGAATCATTCATGGCTGCTCACCTCAATTTGATTCATATCGAAGGAAGGAAGTTCAGTAAATGGGCATTCAAATACTTGTTCAAAAGATTTAATACGATGGCCGACTGTTTCTGAAATAAATTGACGTAAAAATACGTCTGGAAAATACCGTTGCGTATTACCGACAATAGCATAATGCATACCTGGTACTCGTTCGGATTCGTTGTCTTGAGAACTCGGAGTAGGATACATACCGTGGTGCGAATGAATTTCTAATACTTTAATATTATCCATTACACGTTCAACTGTTTCCCTACCACTTTCTGTTACTTCTACCCAATACGTGTGTACCGTTTGCTTCGGAATATCTAAAAAGTATCTATTTACTTCTTTGTTGTAATAAATATCAGCGTGTACTTCCAATGATTTATCTCCAAAATGTTTTGCTAACGCTAGGAATTGACGCAAAATCTCAAATGGAATTTTAGGAAAGGGGAAAGAGTTGTCATTAGACAACTCCATACAATTTCCTTTTTTCTTTGCCTTCATTGTAGGAATGATAAGGTTTTTATCTTTCAAAAAGATAATTTCTGTATGACTCTTTACAAGTTCAGGGAAGTCATTTTCCATACGAGCACGTAATAATTCAGCAGTTAGCGGTCTTCGTTCGTTTTCTCCATCTTTATCTAAATTGACTACTAACAAACCTTCTGCCAATTCTTCCGTTGAAAAATACGAAGTGATTTCTAAAGATTCTCCATAATATCGAATCACGGTAGATTCATTAGGTTTAAACTCATCTTCTTTTTTCACTTCAGGGGCTTTTGTAGTTTTTTTAGTAGCAATTCCCTCAATTTTTTCGGAAGCACTGGCTTCATTACGCTTAGCTTGTACTTCAGCAAGTTTTGCTTGACGTGCTTCTTCCAATTTAACAGCCTTTTCCTCTTCCTCTTTACGTTTTTTCTCTGTTACCTCATCTACTATATTAAACATTGCAAAGAAATCTGTTTGTTGTGTCATGTTATATTCTCCTCTCATGCCTCCCAAAAGGTGAGGGCTTACAGGTTTATACTTTTTATTGTATAAATGCTATCTCTTACACATAACCTTTATCTTTAAGAGATAAATAGTCATTTTCTCCAATTATTAAATGGTCCAGTAATTCTACACCTATAATTCTCCCGGCTTCTTCCAACCTTCTAGTTACTTCTATATCTTCACTGGAAGGATTTGTCAAACCGCTAGGATGATTATGAAAAACCATAATCGATGCAGCATTACTTAGGATAGCCATTTTAAATACTTCTCTCGGATGTACTATAGAAGCATTCAGACTTCCGATATGACAAATTTGAATGTTGATTGGTCGATTTTTAACATCAAGTGCCATAACCAGAAACATTTCACGGTCAGCATCTTCTAAAATCTTCCGAACAACAGCATAAGCATCTTTAGGTGAACCAATAGACTGTGTATCATAAAGAACGCTAGATTCTTTCACCATTTTCAAAGACACCAAGTTCAATATTTGTTTTGTATGAAGAACTGCCGAAGTTTCAGCTACTACATCAGCAAAAAGATTAAGTTGTCCCATAGTATTCTTCTCCTCTCATGCCTCCCAAAAGGTGAGGGCTAACAGATTGATATTCATTGTTAAATGTCACTGGTTAAACATATAGATCACGAAAGCTTTGATTTCTTATTGGTATAAGCCACTCATCATCAAAGGGTTTATCTTGAATACGGTCAATTAACTTCCGGAAATTTGCGATTCCGTGTGTTGTACGTACCCCATGATCTTCGTTGAAAGGGCTAGCTATAAACCATTGAAAAGCTCTCTCTAGTTCGGTTAGACGAGTAATTTCTAATCGTTGATTTCGCCCCCAGCATACAATTCCATTTGATTTACCCACATTAGGATAAGGAAAGTGGAAAAGGGGAGTTTCGTCCTCGATTGGCTTTTTATCATTTAACACGGCGAATAAACGTGTCTCAATCATCTTTTTCTGGTCATTTTGACTAGAAATTAAGTACTGAATGACCATCCGTGGAAAACCGATAGAAAAAAATTCATCATCGTCACCATATTTTATATCCCACTGTTTTTGCGGAATCTCCATCGTGATTCTCTGTCTTGTGTGCCAGGGATCCGAACTATATCGAATAGTTCCTACAGGGAAAGTAGGGGAGACGTTTGTCTCTTCTTCTACCAACTTTTCAGCATTATGAAGTCCATCTGGTTCAACTTTCAGAGAATTAATAAAGTCTTCCATAGTTAGATGAAATGGTCCTTTTTGTACCCCGTTGTCATAAAGCTGTGTGGCTTTAATTGGATAAGCGGGGTTAATAGGACAATCGGAAAGCTCAAATTGCCACTTCATATTGTTCACACTCCATATCGTTTTCTATAATTTTCTCTAATCTCTTCTGCTCTTTAATACTCGCTAAATGTTGGTATACAGAAGTCCAATCACAAACACCATAATCCTCATCTGCGATAAGAATAATTCCATCATCAATGGGATGGATGATTGTATAGGCTCCGTAAAGAAATTCGTCATTTCCTAATATTTCTTCCTCTAAACAATTTCTTAGAAGAGGATCAAGAATTACCCACAAGTAACAAGAATTTATATCTCTTTTTGTTTCTCCAACTAAATTAGTCCAGTAAGCAATATCCTCTTCCTCTTCTCCTGGTGCAAAAAATTGAACTGCCTCGAATGTTTCTAAAGTCAATTTATAAAAAATTTCGAGGTTAGTATCATCCATTTGATAAGGATCGGGATATATATAGGTACTTTTTAAAATCTCTTTTACATTAATACCTTGTTCAAAAGCTACTTTAATTAAGAGAAGATTATTTAAATAAGTTCTCATAGCATAAAATTCCTCAGTGGAAAACATAATCTGTATACCTCCTATAAAAAACGGAAAGAAGTCGGCAATCGATGTCTTGGTGCCTCTTCCAGTTCATTCAATTTGTATCCCAATGAATACATTTGTCCGAAAGAACTAAAAGGATGTAAATACACGATACCATCCTCATCTTCCATCGTGACAGATTCTTCAAGTGTATTAAGTAGTGATTGCACGTCATGCTGAGTAAACTTTTCACAATCAATATCTTTGGCTTCATACTTATTGATAAGCACTTGATACAAATAGGATTCAGATTGACGGTCGGGAACTACTTCAGTCTTTCGTTTCTCTATTTTTTCTGTAAACATTTCAAAATCGAACATTTTAGTTCCTCCATTAGTAAGAGAAGAAATCACTCATACTTCTTTTACACATATTCATTGTGAACGTACTGGCAAAATTAGTTGTAATTCATCTACTGTTTCCTGTTCAGTACCGGAAGTAACAACGAATGGTCGCATACTACCTGTAAAACCGATTTTGACAGAGTTCGTAGAGAACGTTTTAAGAGCGTCTACAAGGTAAGTAGCAGAAAGACTTATTGAAAATCCTTCTTCTCCATTCCATGATTCAAACACTAATTCTCTTTTTCCTTTTGAACCTGTGCCAATAGCAGATAACTCAACAAATAAACCAGATACCGTTAATTTCACTACACCATTAGTTCCTAGTAGTGCTAACATTTCCAACGCTTCTATAAGTTCTAAACGATTTGAAACTAATTCACTTTCGTACTCGGTAGGTATTAGTCGATTGGTATCAGGATAATTACCCTCGAGCAAACGTGAAAGAAGTATCGTTGTTCCGTTAGCAAAAGATACTTGGTTACTGCTAGGGAAGATAAGAACAGGATTAGATAAATCAAATGATTTAACTGCATGTTCTAACACATTAGCAGGTACAGTGATTTGTATTTCCTCCGTTGATGAACCATTCAAAACTTTAGCTAGACGATGGCTGTCAGTACAAATAAATGAATTAGTTGCACCGAGATCCATATGAACACCTTGAAGAATAGGTCTAGTATCAGATGTAGCAGCTGCGTGACCAGTTTTCTTCACGATTTTTTCAAAATCTTCGCCTTCAAAACGAATGGCTTTCGATGTATTTGTAATTTCAATTTTTGGGTATTCGTCAGCGGCCATAGTAGCAAATTCTAAAGAAGTTTTGTTTTGAGTAACGGTTACTGTAGTCTCCGTCACAGAAAACGTAATATCTCCTTTTAATTTTTTACAAAGTTCAAAGGTTTCTTTTGAAAAAACACTTTTTCCCTCATCTTCTACGAGTATTCCGCTTCCTTCCCCTACAGGTACGTGATGAATCATACTTTCTGTTCCGTCACTTACTGTAAAAAGAACCCCTTTGCTTTGTACCTCTACTAACACTCCTGCCAAGATGGGAATACTAGATTTAGCTGTCATAAGACGACCAATCTTCCCGATAACTTCTGTGATAATGGCTTTAGGTAATGTAAATTTCATAATTAGATTCCTCTCGCTCATGCCTCCCTAAGGGTGAGGACTTACAGGGTATAAAGTAAATAAAAAACACGAAAAGAAACGGTAATTTCCGTTTCAAATTCGTGTTTGGTCTCTCTAAGAATTAGCTTGCTTGACCTTGTGCCTGAGATTGATTGTTTGGCTGATGGTCTGCTCTTACTAATTCAAGTGTTTTTTCTACTTGTTCCTTCGTCACATTAAAAGGTAACTCATAGATTTCTTGGAAAGGTTTCGCTAAGATGATCTGTGCATAATAAAGGATTCCTTCTTTATCCAATCCCATTTGTAAACATGATTCCACATATACACAAACAGGTTTTAGAGCTGAATATAGTTTTCCTAAATCATCCGCAGATGCTTGTTCCAATGGCGCTTTACAACCACTTGCCGTTTCTAATAAATGAGGAACCAAATTAAGAGGTATCTCTAAGTATTGAAGGGCACCGGTTACATGAGCTAACGCATTCTTTTGTCTCTCTTCCTTGCTTTCAGGCATAGGTGATTGATTATTCCCTTGCTTGTTAGCTGGTTGTGTTTGGCTTGATTGGTTTGCAGGTGGATTAGAGTTTTGAGAATTAGGTGATTTCGGTAATGCCCATTTAGGTAACTTAGGCGTACTGAAATATCCTGTAATGTATTTCTCTTGTCCATTAACTTTAAATTTCCCGCCTACATAATGTTCTCCATTATTCTGAATAGGAACCCAATATTGCTGTAAATCATACAGATAACGTCCAATACCCCACTTAGCTCCAGCTCGTTTTAGAGCATTAGAATAACCTCCCTTGATTTCTTCAATGTCAGGTATATCTGATGCATCTTCACGAGAAATCCATTCGTCTCCAACTTTCAGAGACAAAATACAACGGAATCCTGTGCTTTTGGCAGTACCGATAGTTTGATAAGCATCTTGCCAATAAGGACCAACTGCTTCATCTAAACGATTCATTACTGCTCGCGAAGTTATATAAGGCAATACTAACACCTTGGTGACTCCGTTTTTCTCTGTAGCACTTTGTACTCTCCACTCAATATCAGTAATATTAAGCGGGCTTTTTAGTACCTCCAATACTTCATGTAAATCATTGATAGCGTTTGCCATCTTAAACACCCTTTCTCAAAGTTTTTTAACTGTTCCTTTAAAAGAGAACGCAAAAAAAGCCTTTGAGCAGATTGGTAGTTTTATAGCATGAAAATAAAAATATGCTATAGTTCTCAATCGGCCCAAAGGCTTATTAATTGTTCGTCACCGCAGAATCACTCGAAAAGTGAGGGATTTGCATTAAGAAAATAAAAGAATAGTTATACACTTAGTTTAGCAAACTTTTCCTGGGTTGTAAATTGAATTAAAATTTTCCTCTATCAAGTTAATTGGTAGTTATGATATAGTAATTAAAAGACTAATTTCATATACAAACAAAGCAAATACTGCTCATACCAACCTATAACAAGGGGGAGGTATGAGTTTTTTTATTGGAAAAAAGGAGTGATTGAATGTCTACACATCGAAAGAGATATGCATTTCTTTATCTTTCTGAACAGTTAAACACAGCACAAATAAAAGAAATTACCAACATATGTACTAACTTAAATATTGAGTATGAATTGATCGAGAATCCAAAGGATTATCGTACGTGGGCTAAATTGGAAAACTCTATCAACCCCTCTTTGCTCATAACGGATATTGAATTATCCGAAGATGATTTTCATACACTCGACGCAAAGTTAGAGGATGCAGTTATTATATTGTTTGGTGATCATACAAAAGAAAAATATCATCAAAAGACTGAGAAGAAAACAAGTGAACAAAGTAATCTCATAAAGAAATGTAACGATTATGATGCATTCATAAAATATATAACTGTTTTATTATCAAAGAAATTTAAAATGAAGGTTTTAGGTACGGATAATCTATCTGCTGCTCCCACTACATTAAACAATTCGGATAGCACCCAAAATGAACAACAAACAAGTCCTACACCCGCTAAAGTAGAAAATGCTGAAAATATGAGACAAGAGCAACCTATAGAAAAACTTGCAATTCATACAGAGGGAGAGCAGGAACAAAAACTGACAAATGAACTTACATCCTCTCCGATAATAAATAAAGAGAATGGAGAAATAACAAGTGAACACAAAGTGGAGATGAATTTTCAAACTGCTGAAGATGAAATGGACGATAATGAAATGTCCGATAATCTCAAACTTATAACAGAAGCAGCACAACAAAAATCATTCAAATCTGCTCCAGGTCCAACACTTGTAACACCACAAGTAAATACTAATACTGTTGGCAAAGAAGTTCCTTCTTTTTCAAAAGAGGGGAAAGGGGATATAGATACGGAAGTAACCGAACTAATACTCCAAGAGGAAATACCGTATCAAGAACGGGCACGAGAAATACAAAAGAAAATGACTAGTCAAAGGTGGGAAGGACATCATACCGTGGGGGTATGGTCACCGCTTCACCGTATGGGTGTAACTTCGTTTGTTATTAACTTCGCCTTGTTTTTAGTTGAAAATAAAGTGCAAACAGCAGTTTTAGAAGGATTAACAGAACAGCATGCATTGAAAAGTTGGTTGGAAAGATATACAAATGTTCCGAGTGATTGGATTAGTTATGCTCAGGCACTCCTAGTAGATTCAGATGAAGAATGGAAATGGACATACCAAAACATAATGTTTCTACCGTTAGACAAAGAAGATACCCTCCGACATTGGGATGCTAACGCTTTAGAAGCTTACATGACTACAACTAACAAAATTGAAATGACTTTGGTAGACTTACCGACTGGAAAAATGACTTCCTATACAGAAGATTCCCTTCAGTATCTAAATGAATTATGGATTGTATTAGATGATTCGACACAAGAAATCTTAGCTTGGAAAGACTATATACAAGTAATAAGAGAACGCGTGGATATTCCTATTTATGTCGTATTCAACAAAGCTTATCCGTTTTCACAAGTATCCCGTTTATGTAAAGAATTACAATTACCTTTGCTCGTGCAATTACCTCCACTTCATGAGGAAACGATGATGAATTACTATGAGAATAAACCACTGTACTTGAAACAAGATGTACGTGCTAAATTAGAGCCGAAATATTTGGAAATTAGCAAACATCTATTTGGAAAAGAATTTCAGAAAAGCTCTAGGTTGACTGCTAAAGCGAAAAGAAATTGGTCGTTTAATTTTTTAAAAACGTTGAAGGGTTAGAAAAAGGGTGCTATATTTACAGTAGTTCTTATTTATTTAACTTTTTTGCAAACCATCTTCGGATAGGTTCTGCGGTGACGACTATTAGAGCGGTCTTTGGACTTAGAGTGATTTGTACATTTTCTTGTACAGGACTACTATGGCCAATGCCGCTCTTTTTTATTATGTAGAAGGGAGAGGATGAAATGGATATCAGAGCAATAAAAAAAGCACTTATGCAGGGTAAGATCCGTTTAACTAGCCATGTGCTATTGCGAATGGAAAAAAGAGGATACACCAAAAGAGATTTAATTGCGTGTATTATGAGTGGCGAAAAGACAGATACACAAATTTACAAAAATCGTGTATCTGTCATTATTGAAGGAGTAGATACAGATGGTTTACCAATGGTACTTGTCATTGGAAATGATTTTTCCAAACAAACAAAGTATGCATTAGTAACGGCTATGCCTCCAATTAACAAAAAGAGATTTAAGCAAGTGATTTAATCTAAAGACTTAGAGAAAGGGTGTTCAGAATACATGAGTAATCTTAGGAGAAGTAAGATACCAGGTTGGTATGAGTATACTAGAGAAGTATGTCCTATCTGCAATAAAACTGGAGGGTGTATGATCCATGAAAACGGAGAAAAGGTCGTATGTATTCGGAATCAAAGTAAAGTACAATTCTCTGTAAAATTTCCAAGTTGGATTCATAATCTTGTGGAACCAAAAAAGGTTACAAAAGCTAATTTTGTTCAAGGAAATAAGAAAGTGGGAGCAGCAAGCTTGAATAAAGCGTATGGAAGTTTGCTTGCTCAACTTACGTTGGAAGAAGCCGATTGTATGCACTTGATGAATGAAAAACGAAAAATGAGTCGTGAACAAATAGAAATCAGAGGGTATAAAACAACTTCGGAAAAACCATGGATAACGGTAAAGCAAATGGCTAAGCATATGCAACCGGAAGAACTAAAAGGTGTTCCTGGTTTTTATCAGAATGAATTCGGGTGGAGTTTTACTAGAGGAAATGGGTTCTTTATTCCTTATCGTAATGAGCGAAATCAAATTATTGGTTTTCAACTACGAGCAGATGTAGTACCTAATGAAGTGAAAGTTATTCCAGGTTCTTTCGATAACTTGCAAGCACGGGTTATTGAACAACCAAATCTGGTACAAATCATTATAGATGGCGAAATCATTGAAGAAGTTCGACTAGAAAAGAATGATAATGCTTATGGTGTTTATCAAGACGGAAAATATGGTCATGTATCCTTAGTCGATGGTCAAAAATATTTTTGGTTTAGTTCTGCAAACAAGCCGAACGGTACAGGAGCAGGAGATCCGTTGCCATATCATGTAGCTGTTCCGACTGAACAATTGAAGTATTGGCAATCAGGTAATTTACACAGCACAAAAGCAGTGTGGATTACAGAAGGTGGCTTAAAAGCGGATATTGCAGCAGAACATATAAAAAATGTGTATGATGCAGAAGAATTAATGGATGTAGGTTCTACCGTGATTGGAACACCTGGAATTAATACATGGCGCACTATTCTTCCTGCTTTAGAAGAAATGGGTGTCGAACGGGTGAATGTGGCAATTGATATGGATGTTATGTCTAATCCAGATGTAAGGTACCATTCGCTACAAATGATGGAGGAATTAAAAAGATTAGGATATTTGGTGAATATAGCAATATGGAATGAAGCTGACGGCAAAGGAATTGACGATATCTTCACAATCGGTAAATTTCCCCATTTGAAAAGGTGTTAGAAGTTATATTTTGTCTAGTTACAATTTAGTTGGAATGTAAGGATAAAAATCACCCCTCTTTTTTTCTGAGCGGTGATTTTTTTAATGAATACAAGAAACTTATTTTAGAAACGAATAGAGCAAAATTTTGTTCCCTATCTAGAACTTAAGAAAGAGATAATATTACTTGGTACTTTTATTTGAAATTTAATTTATTTTATTTATATAAGACTACTAATCTGTTTAGTTGTTTATACAATATGTTTATATTGTTTTATATGTTTATATTGTTTGTTTGTTTATATTGTTTGTGAAACGTGAAAAGCATTGGTATTACTAACTTTTTAATGATTAAATGCAACGGAAATGGTGTATATTGCAACGGAATCAGTGTAGAGTGCAACGAAATCAGTGTGAAGTGTAACGTGGATGGTGTAGATTACAACGCTAATGGTGTATTAATCATACAAAATTGGTGAGCAACTGCAACGGAATTGGTGTAAAGTGCAGCGGAAATGGTGTTATGGAGAGGAAATGCAACGGAAATGGTGTATTAGGGTATAAATGCAACGAAAATGGTGTTGAATTGATCTAAATGCAACGCATTTGGTGTGTTATTCATCAAAATTGAGTGTTTTTACCCGAAATGCAACACATTTGGTGTAAATAACAACAACCTGTTGCATTAATACATGGAATCCAGCCATAAAGAGTATTATTTTCTGTAATTGAACTGTCTATACCTGAAATGCAACACGTTAAGTGTAAATAACAACGACTAGTTGCATTAACACATGGATTGTAACTCATATAAGTATTATTCACCATAATTGAGCTGTTTATACGTGAAATGCAACACATTTTGGAGTAAATACTTGGACCTGACTTATGAAATGCAAACAATTTGAAGTATATTCACCAAGATTGAGCCGTTTATAACCGAAATGCAACACATTTGGTGTAAAGAACGATGAACTGTTGCATTAACTTATGAAATGCAACGGATTTGGTGTCTTTGTGGGAGGAAAAAGGTTTTTCGCCTAAATGCAACACTTCTTTTTGTTTATGTTATACTATTTTTAATATTCACGAGGCGGTGCTTGAATGGCTAATGTAGTAGAAACTGTAGAAACAAAATTAGTAGAGTTGTTAATAAATAAAGATAATACCGTTACAAAATCAAATTTACTAATTGAAGCTTCATATAAATTAACTGCAACACAGTTTAAATTAATTCAAACAGTCTTTTCTAATATTCAACCAAATGATATCTCTACCAATACATATATTTTTCCGATTAAACAATTTTTAGAGTTACTAGAGCTAAAAGGTCAGTCGGCTTATACTGAACTACGAAGTATGACAAGGGACGTTTTGAGTAAGCCTATAGATATAACTATTGAGGATGAAGCTGTGCAAATTAACTGGTTTTCTATGGTGAAATATAATTCTACAAAGGGAACTATTACAATTGAGATCCATCCTTTTTGGGAAAAATATTTATTGTCACTTACTAGCAACTTCACTTCATATAAATTGTTTAATATAACAAATTTGAAGAGTATATATTCTCTCCGCATTTACGAGTTGTTGAAGTCAAGGATAAACCTAAACTCGACTAGAACTATTTCTTTGCAAGAACTAAGAACAAAAATGGGAATAGAACCAGGACAATACCCGATGTACTCTAATTTTAAGCAGAGGATTCTTTTGCAAGCACAGAAAGAATTAAAAGCTGAATCAGATATTTACTTTGAGTTCAATGAAATTAAAAAAGGCCGCGCAGTTGATAAAATAGAATTCCATATTTTCCGTAACTCACGGAAAGAGGTGATCACACCGATTAATATAGAAAGTAATTTACTGGAACCAAACTTAAAAGAATTCGGATTAAAACCCAAAGCAATTAGTAAATTAGTGGAGAACTATTCTAAGGACCAGATTGAACGTAATATTGCGTATTCCAAGAATAAAGTCAATCTAGGTGAAGTGAATAATCCTGCAGCATATGTTAAAAGTGCAATTGAACAGGATTATGCTAATCAAGCATTAGTCTTACCCAAAAAAGTGGACAAGCAAGATCAACAGCTGAAGAATCTAATAGTTGATAACGTTAGTGTTAATAAAACAAGGTATGATATATCGGCAGAAGAGATGGAGAGGCACCTAATTGTAGTGAAGGAGCTTAAAGAATCACTTAGTGCAAAAGAAGAGGACATTAGAAATGAGATTTATAAACAACTAATGGATTATCAAAGATATCAAGATAGCACTTATGACAAATTAGTAAGTCCTAACCGTTTCACAGATGGATATATCCAAAACATCTGTAGAGAAGTATTAAGTAATTTATTCATAATTTCAGAATAACAGATAAGAGATTCCATTTGAGTACTAAATGGATTCTCTTTTTATTTGCTCTGTTAAAGGAAAAGGTTAATTAATCGTTAACGAAAATATAAATGGATCTTCCTATAAACATTGACACTGGATATTTATGTTAAAATAAATAGAAGATTGTGAAAGTGTTCACTTAAACTAACGCGGCAGTTTAGTTGAAGATTCGCTTTCCGAAATAATCATCGTAAAGCAACTGGAAAATAACAACTAGCAGGTTAGTTGAATAAGAAAAAATTTATTCATTGTTGAATTATTGTTGAACCAGTAAGTAACTTTTAGTTGGGGAGTGACAAGGTGAGCATAGTTGTAAAAAAAGAATTAGCAGAAAGATTGGAAAATGCAGAAATAGACGCTTTGAGTTCTAGACTAACAGAGATACAAAAAATTGATAGAAACCCAATGAGTGTGGAGATTAAAAAGTTTGGGAATGCAACAGCTTTTTCAGTAAAGAACATACCAGGTCCATCCTTCAATACAGTAAAAGGGTTAAAAGCAGGTGATGAAAAGCATATAGAAAAGATAATAGATTTCTATAAACAAAAAGAGATTCCTGTTCGTTTTGAACTAACTCCAGCACATACTTCTTCAGAATTGCTAACTTGTCTAAGTGAAGCAGGCTATTATCATAACGATTTTCATACAACTCTTTATACTCAGCTCTCAAGAGAATTGGCAACTATTGATAAGCTAAATGAACAAAAACTTACAATCCGTAAATTAAAAAGAAAGGAATTTGGTACTTTTGCTGAAATCTACATAAAAGGTTTTCAAATGCCGCCTTTCTTAAAAGACGGAATAGCTCAAAATAATGAAATACTTTATGACAGTGAAAATTGGACATTTTATTTATCTAGCTATGAAAACGAACCTGCTGGAATAGGGGTTTTGTTCGTAAATGACCGTATAGCTACTCTCGCTGCGGCGGCTACCATTCCATCTTTAAGAAATAAAGGAATACAGGCTGCTTTAATTGAACACCGTATCCTTCAAGCTAAACAACTAGAATGTGATTTAATTGTGGGACAAGCAAAATTTGGTTCTGTCAGTCAAAATAATATGGAAAGAGCAGGATTAAATATAGCTTATACAAAAGCAATATGGATTTAAAAATAAGATTCTTATTCAACAAACGAGTGCTTGAGTTTATGATCAAGAGCTACTTTTTAGCTCAGTTCTTATTAAACTAACACAGCAGGTTAGTTTAATAACAAGGCGATAATTATACTTTTTTGGGGGAGATACAATGAAAAAAGAATGCTCTTCTAATTTTGTTCTGAATGCAAAAAGTAAACAATTCTACTGGGAAGGTAATGGACAGCTTTCAATCAAAACATTCACTAATGGAAATGCTCATTACAAAACTAACAAAGGTTTTTTTGCTGTAGAGGAAAATAGATATCTACTTCTTAACAAAGGTCCTTATACAATATCAATTGACGAAGATAACGTTATTGAATCATTTTGTATTTTTTTTAAAGAAGGGCTTGCTGAAGAAGTTTTTCGTAATATAAATGAATCTACTATGATACTTCTTTCTGATCCTTTTAAAGAAATTGATTCAATTGGTTTTTTTGAAAAAACCTATAACACAGATTTAATTCTCTCTTCCCAAATTAAGACAATTAAAGATAATATAACTTTTTTTGAAAATGATCCACTTTGGTTAGACGAGCAATTTTTTAAGTTAATGCAAACTATGTTGTTTGAACATATCAATACTTTGCAAGAAGCTGAATCAATACTTGCCATCAAAAGATCAACACGTGAGGAATTATACAGAAGAGTAAGTATAGCTCATGATTATATAAGAGCTTTTTATAATCAGCCAATAAAGTTGCAAGACATAGCTCAAGTTTCTTGCTTATCGCCAAATCATCTACTAAGGAATTATTCACGGATATATGGTAAAACACCCCATGAACACATTTCGGAATTTAGAATATTAAAATCAAAACAACTTTTGTCTAAAATAGAATTTAACATAACGGATATAACATATGAGGTTGGATTCAGTAATCCTGCTTCCTTTTCTAAAATGTTTAAACAACATGTTGGAATTTCTCCTCTTCAATTTCGGAATAAAAAGTGATTTTGGATAAGAAATAAACAAACGAAATGTTTAATATGAAAAAGAAGATAAAATGAATGGAGGAATTAGTTATGGAAACAAACTTGATTCAAAAAATTGGTCAAATCGGAGTTCCGATAAAAAATGTAGAAAATGCAATTGCTTTTTATAAAGAAGCATTAGGACTACCCCTACTTTTTAGCACAGACAGAATGGCTTTCTTTGAATGTAATGGGCAAAGACTCTTACTTACTCTTCCAGAAAAAGATGAATTCGCCAATTCAAGTTCCGTTATATATTTCCAAGTTGAAAATATAAAAGATACATATGAAGAATTGAATAAAAAAGGAGTTTCCTTTATCGACCAACCACACGTCGTAGCAAAAATGAATCAAACAGAAACATGGATGACTTTCTTTAAAGATACAGAAGGAAATACACACGCTTTAATGAGCGAAGTACAAATTTAATTTTTATAAAGGATACCGTTAACAATAATGGTATCCTTTAGTTTATATTTTTTCTCGTAATTTACGGGCTACAAACTTCTTCGAATTATTCAACTCCCATGAAAATTAAAATCTTCGATTTTGAGAAAAAGGCAATACGAAATCGGACGCAGCTCAATAATTTTTTAAAAAAGTGCAGCGCCTAAATGAGAATTAAATTGTGGGTTGGACTAGGAGGCATTTGGCTCAGTGATTGTAACGTTGTAACCTAAGTTTTCAAGTCTTCGAACAGAATATCGTACAATCGATTGTTCTTTTTGTTTGTCAAAGTA
Organism: Psychrobacillus sp. FSL K6-4615; assembly: GCF_038008225.1. Classification (NCBI taxonomy): domain Bacteria; kingdom Bacillati; phylum Bacillota; class Bacilli; order Caryophanales; family Bacillaceae; genus Psychrobacillus; species Psychrobacillus sp. FSL K6-4615. Next base: position 158,950 of record NZ_JBBOYQ010000002.1, read on the forward strand.
ATCTTCCCCTAAGTCTACGTACATTTCTTTGCGTGTTAGGAGATAATAGCTGATTCTTAAAATGGCATGAGCGACTGATATCCCTGCACGCTTTTTACCCTTTCTTGATGCAGTACGCCTATACAGGGCTCCCAAGTAGGTTTTGGATCCTCTAACAGAATGAGCTGCTTCAATTAATGCCGATTTCAAGTACTTGTTTCCTTTTTTCATGTTGGTTGATTTCCTCTTGCCCGCACTTTCATTATGTCCAGGTACTAATCCTGCCCAGGAACATAAGTGCGCCGAACTGGGAAATTGCTTCTCCACATCTGTACCGACTTCGGCTAAGATTTGTTCAGCCATTCGAGTGGCGATGCCAGGAATGGAATCCAATCGTTCTATATCTTCTTGATGGGAGGATAACCTAGTAGCCACCTCTTCGTTTAATAGCTCAATCTGCTCAGTTAGAAATTCTATATGGACCAGAATGGTTCTTAACATGAGACGTTGATGTGGATTGATATACCCTCGAAGAGCTAGTTCTAGTTCACTCTTTTTCTTCTTCATTGATCGGCGGGCAAAGCTGGCTAATTTCTCAGGATCATTTTCGCCATCGGCGATAGCACGAAGCATATCAAGCGACGAAACACCCATGATGTCGGAGACAACGGAACCGAGTTTGATATTCGCTCCTTCTAAAACCTTTTGAATCCGATTATGTTGTCTCGCACGCTCTTCAATAATACTTCGACGGTATCGAACCAACTCTCGTAATTCCCGCTGATTTCGGTCTGGAATAAAACTTGCTTTAAGTAGACCATGACGAAGAAGTTTGGCAATCCATTCGGCATCCTTTACATCGGTCTTGCGACCTGGTACTGCCTTCATATGTTGAGCGTTCACTACTAAAAACTCAATGCTCTCGGCTTCTAGCAAGTTAACAATAGGCTTCCAAAATACACCTGTACTTTCCATTGCTACGTGAGTACAACCATGCTCCTTAATCCAGTCAATTAACTGTAATAGAAATACAGTTTTAGTGGAAAACGTTTGAATCTCCTTTCCTTTAGGCGTAATAATACAAGCAGTAATGGAATCCTTATGGACATCCATCCCACAAGCACGTTCAATGATTACTTCCATGGTAATCATCCTTTCTACGGCAAATAGTATTGGAGGCTGGTGCAATAACCAGAGTAGGATTAATCTCCCATGAGTGCTTCCCGTAAGGGAGCGACAGTCTGTGATGCACCGTGGTCGTTGGAGTCAGACTAACGGATGGGCTCTATGGCACCATAGTTCATCGACCTTCCTCTCCCAGCCGTAGTATCCTATACCCAGGTTTTCACATTTTCATTCTCTGTGGTGTAGCGCTGATTTTGCGCTACATGGATGGCTAACGGGTGCTTTA
>NZ_JBBOYQ010000003.1:0-11226 GCF_038008225.1 Psychrobacillus sp. FSL K6-4615
GCTGCCCTTTACAACAAGCCTTTCGTGCCAAGTGCCACATGCAGAAAAAACAGTGGCACGAACCAAGATAGGTTAACATGCCCCTGCTCATTGTAAAGGGATCGCTTCGCTTAGCCGGTTTCGTCCATTCCGTTATTCTTCACACGCCCTTTAGATATACTTCCGCCAAATCTATACGACCTTCTCCATGCCCTAAATATTCCTGCACCTTATCCATGACTTGTACGACTTCCCTGTATAACGGTCGTTCCTCTTTCGTGATTGTATGGTCTTTGCGATAACCAACTTCCCGATTCTCTAACATGCGTTGAATCACTTCACGACCTGCGGTTTCAATTCCTCTTTGCTTCAACTCGCTTTTTAGCATTTCTCTGGCATATGTATGCCTAAAAGAATGAGAACCTTTTACTCCTGCACGATTATAAGCTGATTTAAGCGTGTTATAACGCACAGGAGATAAATAAGCGTCCTTTTCCTTCCCCTGAATCAATTCACGCACTCTCGCTTCAAATTCGGGCCTACAAGGCGATATACGACCTCTTCCTGCCTTTGTAACACCTTGTGCTGTATTTAAGGCTAGCTTATCTTCTGAAGCCCTCCAGAAGAGCTTACCGTCCTTTTCAACGATATGGGCCACTCTTGAATTAGCAACTTCCCGCAAACGAAGTCCAAAAGCTTGTTGGAGATCCGCACCAACTTTCGCATTGGTAGAAAGCTTTTCTCGAAAACCCTTTATTTCTTCTACAGAATAAGAACGATCCTGTGGTTTTTCACGAGTAGCTGTATCTATCAACCTAGTTTTCGGGATCCACTCTCGCCCCTCAAACCCCTTATCCACTGAAATATTGTGCATTCCTTTCTGCAGCAACCTTAAATTCGTTTCTATGTTGATTAAGTGACCATTTGAAACTCCTTTTTCTTGCATATGAGAAATATAATCTCGGTAATCCGAACGCTTTAACTGGTACAGATCTTTTACTCCCCGCTCTTTTATCCATTCCGCAAAATTCTGCCCAACGGAAAGCGTGTGCTTCACTTGTGTGATGGAGTGAATACCTGTTTCAGTTCCATTTTGTCGCAACTCTTTTTTGGACTTTCCGATATAGTTAATTCGTTTAATTGCTTGTTCTACTTGATATTTCAGTCGATTACCACCCCGATTATTTGCCATTTAAACACCTCCTACATGTTTTTTAAAATAAATGCAATAAAACTAAAACTCTTCTAAACCGCTAATTTGACGGTTAACGCCATAAGGTGACGCATTTCACCTTCGGTTCAAAGGCATCACCATATGGCGTACCTCGTTCTGCTCATGTGTGTATTGAAGCCTAAAGCCAGCGAACATTGTTCGCTTCTAATCGTGACCCATGAAAGTCACAGTGTTGCTACTTTGTAGCAAGAAACCGCTTCGCGATTTCGTTTCGTCCCAGCTGCACTGGTCTGGATCAATCAGCTTCGCCGATTGATCATTTCGCATCTTTCAGATACGAGCTATCAACCAAAGTCGATAGCCATTCTTCATCCCCACGTTCCGTCCGTAAAATACCGGAACCATTCTCCATTTCGGAAATACACCTTCAGACATTTGTTTCGAATATCTCGTTCGATTTTTACGATTTCCTCTTTTTGATATTTTGTCTTTTCCTCGTTACCGATCACGCTCAAATGTTTTGCATGAACCCTTTCGAATAATTTCGTTTCAACCTCGTTTAGTTTGATTGTCATTAATTACCTCTCCCTTTTCCGATGTACTTGAAGTACTCCTGTTTTATAGTTTTTAAATGCTATACACTTCTACACTCTTTTATCACGTTTAGTTATTATTTTCGCCAGATACGAACAAGGACGGACTCCCCTTACTTATAACAATAACTATTTTCTGAGACATTTTACCTCTAACAACGATTGATTTGAAGGAACCATAGATTCATTATTCTTTCTCCCAAAGAACACAAAAAGGCCTTTGGGCAGATTGGTAGCATAGTAAGTCATGCTTTTAACACAATCAGTCCAAAGACCTGTATTATTCATCACCGTCAGATCCCGCTTGGGTTCGACATAAAAAAGTAAAATAAATTTAGTATGTTATTAGTTTACCATTTGAAATCTTTTCTTTCAATCTATCTTTAAAGGCTTTTTCAAGATTCATAGCGAATATTTTCTAAGAGGTGAACTATATGCAAAACAATACAAAAACCTATTCGAGCAAAGAGGTCGCAAAGCGGCTTTCGATACAACCAGTCACCATCCGAAAATACTCACAATTGCTGGAAGAACAAGGATACCTTTTCGCCAAAGCTGAAAATGGTTGGCGTCAATATAGCTTGGAATAAATTTTCTTTTGATATTTTAATTAACCCATGCAGAAAGTTCCTTAAATTCCTTCTTCTTTGCTCCAGTCAGATATTTACCGTTGATACTGCTATGTTCCTCAAATGGAAAAGAACCTCGCCATGTGGTGAGGTTCTTTTCCAATGAAAGATTAATACTTAGACGGCATTCCCCATCTAAGACAAAATTGAATTTTGTTTTTATATGTTATGTAGCAAAAGCTAAAAGATACTTGATATTAAAGATATTCCCTTATTTTTTTTATATTAAACAAAAAAACCTCGCCATTCCGCGAGGTTTTTTAAAACTATGAATGAAATTTGTTTACCTTAACGGCATTCCCCGTCAAGACTAATTTGAATATCTTCATTTTTGCATGTAGAACTTAAACAGTCAAGCCTTAACTTTAAATTGACTTATTAATAATATTATTGAATTTGGTTAGTAGATCGGGTAATTGACCGGCGACATTCTTCCGAACACTTAGACCAATGATGTTTTGTAAACGTCTATAATGCACAAATTTCATCTGACCAAAGTTCACATAACAAGTCTCTACTGTTTGACCACCTCTTGCCGGTAAACCTAAGTTGGTTACCTCCATGGTGTTTTCTTTATCAGGTTGACGTGTTTTTGTTAAAGGCGCTACTAAAAAATTGCTACCTTTTCTTGTTAGTAGAATACCATAATGACCATCGGAAATTTCTCCGGCATAACCTTGGCCGTGATTTACCCAAACTACATCACCCTTTTGTAAGTTCTGCGGATAATTATCAGGTAAAACGGATTTTATTTGTCTTCTCAATTGACGTACTTTTTGAATAGATTCTTCATCAGTTTTACTTGTTAGTTGTTTCACTGTTGCTCTCGAATGGGTTTCTATTTGATGTTTTCGATTAGTTGCAGTTTTTTCTAAGTACCAATCAATTAGTTCCATTGCATAATCTTCGTCAAAATCAAGTAATTGACTGTATAGAGCTTTTGTTTTGTCCCTTACTTTTTCTTTCTTTGCAGCATTATCTCGTAAATTCCCCAAATCTCTCTTTCTCCTTTGTAAAAAATATATATTTCTAAATTGTACCATTCCTGCAAAATTGCAGACGTTATGTACAAGAATGGACATTACTAATTATCCGAAGGCAACCACATATACACCGCTTTTTAGAGTGGTGTATAAATGGGCACTCTCTCTTTGAGAGTCAGATAGTTATCGTCAAAAATGTCCGATAGTATTGGTTTCTTTTTTTCGGAAACCAATACCTAAAACGGAATCGCTGAAAATTTTAATTTGAGTTCTCTCCCCGTGACAGACATTTTTGTCCGTCAACCATTAACGACTAATCAACCTTTTCATTAACAGAGCCTTTACATCGAGCAAAGCGACAACAAATATTGCTGCTTATTTTGAAAAAATAACAGCTATTATATTTGTAAAGGTTGTAGGAGTCTCCTACCAAGATAAAACCTCGTTTTTGGGGTGTGTGGTCACATACCCGTAGCTTGCCCCTCCTTCTTCTTTAAACCACATAGTAAGAACGAAATATGAAGATTAGAAAGAAAGGATACAAGGAGTTTTTTGCTATCGCGACAAACCGTTTTTCAGCGACTAATCAAATTCATTCAAGTCATTTATGACCCTTCATTTCCGCTAATTCTTTCAGTAATGCTTCCCGTTCTTCTGCAATATTGACATTGCCTTTTTCCTCTTTTAGTTCATTAACTTCACTACTTTTTTTAAACCAATCAGGAATAATTTCTTCCCTTCCAGTTTTTCTTTCCTTGGTTGGTTGAAGGTCAGAGAACGTTGGTTTTTCTCCACTTTCATAAGCTTCCCACGCTAATTGAATTTGCGACTTAATAAATCCAAGTGGATTTTGTACCGACTTTTCTACATTTACATATTCAATAATCATGGCTAATTCATTCTCAGCTTTTTCGCCCCATATGAATGATGCCCCTTGATACATTTGAGAAAAATAATTTTGAGTGAATTGATAAAGGTTTTTGTCCGCTAAACCATTTAAACGGATATATACATCTTCATTTACAATTGATTTTTGGGGTTGCTCGGGTTTCTTTTTGGGTTCAGTTAACTTAATTTCTTTTTCTGGAGTATGTCTGATTGTAAATTCAATTCGTTCAACGCTGCGTCCCTTCTTTATTTCATTGAAATTAATATAAAGGTCTGTTTTTTCATTCACTTCTGTAATGGCTGTTACCAAAACACGCGCTTTTAAATTAGCGTATCTTGGATATACCCCTTCACCTATCCCAAATTTACCTCTTAAATCCTCAATAGAGCATTCCCATCTACTAAGATGTTGCCACTTTTTCATAAGTTCATATAGTCTGATCGAGTAAGTACTATTAAGATTTAAAATATTGCTCAATCGATATGATGTAAACTGGTTTTTCAGTTGAAGCATATAAGGCTTTAATTTTGGTGAGAAAGACAAGTCAATAACGCCTTCCCCTTCTTTATATTCAGCACTAGAGATCCAGTTCGCTAATATCCAACCACCATTTTCCTTAGGAATTTCAATTGTTTTAGTCATTAAGTTTTCTGCAATTTCCTTCATTTGTGTATACTTCACACTACCTTTTAATCCCAACATTTCACTAAAGTTTTTAACAGATATTCGATAGTCTTTAAAATCCTCATCAGACGGTTGGATCATACTGACCATCGTAAGCACTATCTTTTGTTCACGAGCTGTCAAAGGATTCTTATGACGTGCTTCAATTAAATTATTGCCTTGAGTGACTAAATAATTATCCTCCAACGAAAAATCTCCTCCCTTAATGATAACAGTATTTTAGAAAAAGTTACTTAATTACAATAATATACTTAATAAAAAGCAGGGTCAATATGAAAGATAACATTAAAATTTAAAAAGTTACCTTTAAGACCAAAACTGTTATCTTTAAGACCAAAACTGTTACCTTTAAAAGACCAAAACTGTTACCTTTAAGACCAAAACTGTTACCTTTAAGACCAAAACTGTTATCTTTCGTACTTGTGACGCTATACATACCAAGGGTTTGTGGTGCCCCTAAATCACTTAAAACAAAGAACTTAAACATTAATTACTTAAAACAACAACAACAAAGATATGTTGGTGTTGGTCAAAATTCTGCAAGAAATAATTTCTCTTTTTCTATCAAAATCCAAATAAAACGAAACCATGAAAATAAAATCATTTATAGATATATAAAAAGACAAATCTATAAACAGACTTGTCCAACTCTTCGAATAGAACAAATATATCCCTAAAAAGGCACAGGTCGCTCGTATATCAATCTTAAAGGTAAAAATAGGTATATCTATCAATCTATTTTTAAGACGTCTTCTAGGGGTGTTTAAAACGTTTTTGCGAAAATAAATACATCTTTAAACAAAAATAGGGAACTTCCAATAATTCTACATCAATCACCGTTTTTTAAAAAAACGAGCAAAAAAACCTAGACTTTCCTCTTCTTTTTTACGACTTTCCATAGTTTCCTTTAGACTCAACAATAATTCACGATCGTGTTCTTCCAGTTGTACTCGTCTTGGCAAGGATTCCTTGATGTAACTTTTCAATTCCAATTGTCCTTGTACCAATTCCTCTATTATTTCTCGCATAGCATTCATTTCTTTATTTTGTTTGATTAATGATTCTTGAAACGACTCAAGTGTTGTAGGAAGAACAATTAACTCTTTATTTTCAATTCGTGTAACTTCACCACCAAATTTTTCTAAAAGTAACATTTCCATTTCTTTAGGATCTGTACGATGAATCCCTTTTTTTCTTTGATCTTTAGTGACTTCATCTATAAATTCAATACGTTCAACTTGCTGCTTATTGTACATACGCTGATTATTGTTATCTGGATCTTTTAAAACAGGCTCAGTCCCGAGCCATCCCCGCTCTTCCCATTTATGCAGTTGAAATGATTTAATTTCTAATTCTTTTGTAATTTTGTTAATTGGAAATCTCATTACTTTCCCTCCAAAAACAGCCTAAATTAAGCTTTATTTTAGCCCTATTTTAACCTTAATTTATCTTTAATTTAGGCTAACTTAGCCCTGTAAGTCAAACTTTCTTTATCTTTTTGTACCGCTCTCATTCAATCTTGTGGATAAAGACTGTGCTGAAGGTTAGTAAAAGAAAAAACATAAAACAAATTTTGCATATGGACATGTTATATCTGCATTAGGTTCTGGAATGTTCAAAAAGCTACGGGTGTGTGATCATACACCCCCAAAAAGAGGTTTTTGTCTTGGTAGGAGATTCCTATAACCTTTACAAATATTACTGTTTATTTTGAAAAAATAAACAGTAATATTTGTTGTTGCTTTGCTCGATTGTAAATTTTAAAAAAGCTCTGCTAAAGAAAAAGTAATAGACTGAACGGGTATGAAGTTAAGTAGAGTCGCCTAATTTTAAAAATTTATATAATTCAGAAAATAATTGACATTTCTTGATATTTAATTTAGCATTTTTTAAAAAAGGAGGAAAAAAGATGAAGAAAATCTATATTTTGGTTGTATCAATAGTTATGTTTTTATCAATCTCGTTTTTACCTCAGTCCCATGCAAATGCAAGTGAAATTGGTATTACCCCAAGCGTTGTAACACATTCTGAAGAGGTAACCTATGAGGAACTTGAACCATCTATCCAAAAAGAATTAGGTGAACCAACAGAGGATAATCAAATTTACACAATTGTGAATTTTTACGTTAATAATGAAAATCAAACAAGAGCAATAGATGCACCGGTAGGAACTTTCGTTTCTACTATTAAAACTGATGATGATAATAATAGAAAGAAAACTTTGAATTGGACTGCAAGTTCAGCTTATCACGGCTTTGATTTTCTGAATTTTAGTCTTAATACGGGAGCAAGTACTTACACTTGGACTAGTCAAGGCCAAGGGAAATTCTCGGTTTCAGGAAGTAAAACATGGACCTATAAAGAAGGAGGAATATATAAAGTGAGTATATCGAGTCAAGCATATTTTTATGGGGCTAGTGCTGCAACACTCTCCAGTATTCCTTCGATAATAATTGTACTTTAGGTGCATAAAAGATATTAATTATGATTTTTGTAAAGAGGTAGATAAATGATATCCAAAAAATATAAGCCTTTATTGTTAAATGATTTAATCGAACTATTTATACAACAGAAATATAATTGCGATGAAAACAAACATTATTGTATAAACTACTTTATCGACAAAGACTTTATAAATGATGTTGATATTAATTATTTCAATGAGATTTTTGAGGAAGTCCATTTAACAAAACAAGAAGATGAAAACTTTTCATTAGAGTTATTTAACTTAAAAAAATCAGTCTTAGATCAATTTGATTATTGTTACCAAAACAATCTTTTGGATGATCCGTATACTCATATTATAAATTTTGTTAGCTACCAAGAATTACTAGTAAAAAGAAGTCCAACATTCGGACTTGCTCAGGAGAAAAAACTTGTCTTTGAAAGTTGCGAGATGAAGATCCCTGATTTGTACATTTCACAATTAATAATTAAATATTCTCTTTTCAGGAATAAATATGGCACACCAGCTATTTCTATATTTACTCCTTTTATAAAATGGACGGAGAATATAGAGAAACATATTATTTCTTATTTCGGTTCCTATTTTCAGGATATAAGATTATATGTTGTTGAAGTGAATAATGAAAAATATATTACAGTCATTAAACTTTACGAATTAAAGGAAGCGTTATGTGATTCATCTGTAGAAAATATATTTTACTTAATTCAATAGTACAAATAGCTTCCCATTATTGATCTCAAAGATGAAAGTGCATTGAATCGATTGTTAAGAGTAAAAAAAGAGTTTGGAAATTCCAAGCTCTTTTTTCTATAGAAAAACAACCATTGACTTTAATATCCTTGAAAAATGAAAAATTAATCTGGAAAATAACTAGTACCTATTACTTGTTTTAAATTTAAATTTAAATTTATAATAAAGAGTTCAAATTTTAGGAGACTTTTTGTACTTATCGATCAATATCTGTAATACTTCATCAATTTCCAACTCACCATCAATATGCTGCTGAAACCTGATCCTCAGGTGCTACGGTTTTAGCTCCTAGGCTGTTAATTGACTCTGCCAAAACTGATATCTCCGCTCGTTTTTCTCTGGTTGTATTTGCGATGCAATATTCGTTCATATTCAACCTCCTCATAATCATTTTCTTTCTTGATCCTACTGTCTTGAAAACAATTTTTTGTATAAATAACTTACATATATTTACATCATAACTTTAAAACCGGTTGCACTCTAAGGGAGTGAAGGTCCTATTGAGACAAATACTGCCCTTTTATTGAGACATCGAAATATCCATGTCTCATAACACAATTTATGTTGTACATTTTAAGTAACCTCAAAATAGACAATAAATAAATCAGCTATAGAGCTAACTTTAATGTAAATTTTATGTTGTATAATAAATAGAAGATGAAATCATGCTTTTGAGGAGTGATTAGACAATGATAATTGGTTACGCACGTGTAAGTACAAAAGAACAAAACTTAGATAGACAAATAAAAGACTTAGAGGATTATGGTTGTGAAAAGATTTTTTTAGAAAAACAGTCCGGAAAAAATTTTAATCGACCAATTTATCAAGATATGCGAAGTATGTTAAGGTTCGGTGATGTATTAGTAGTTCATGATCTAAGTCGTTTTGGTCGGAATAAGGACGAAATAAGGAATGAATGGAAAGCAATAATTGATGAAGAAATTGATATTGTCGTTCTTAATATGCCAATTCTTGATACTCGAAAATATAAAGAGTTACCAGGTGTAGGGCAATTGGTTTCAGATTTAGTTTTAACCTTGCTGTCGTGGATGGTAGAAGAAGAAAGGCAGCGAATCACACAAGCTCAACGGGAAGGCATTGCCATCGCTAAAACCAAAGGGAAATTTAAAGGTCGTCCAATGAAATACCATGAAAACGCTAAAGACCCAAAAGACCGCCTTATATATAATGAAATAATTAGAATGTTAGATAACAATAAATCTGTACAAGATATCAGCAATGAAACGGGTGTCACTCGAATGACAATATACAATGTCAGGAATAGAAGATGATTTTTTCTTCTATGATACCCATATGTCTATCAATTCACCGCTAGGCTTTATGAAATCCAAATTAAAAACTGCTTTAAAATTGCACATAAATGGCGAAAAAGTTAGCTTTAACGAATTAGAATTATCAGGTGGTCGAAAAGAAATGGTTCCTGAGTGGTTCGGGAAAAAAGATGATTCCAAAGAAGAAATTGAAGAACCGAATATCGAAGAGGAACGACAAAAACTATTGAGAGAACTAGGAGTAGGAAAATGAAAATTAGTAGAATGATGAAGCTTCATCATTCTACTAATTTTCAAGTCATGAAATGACACGGAAATATTTTAATTAGAATGCACAAATCCCCACCAGAATTTATAGGTGGGGATTATTACTTTAACTATATCAAATTAGAAGAAATGATTCATAGAATAGCTTTATTCATTTTACTGGATCTATCTAGCTAAGATAGAGAAATAGTTTTTATTAATCTGAGTAAGACTTAAAAATAGTTAATTCTGCATTGCTGCTAACTGTATAAAAATCAACATTTCCAATAGGAGCTACTGCTGCACCACTTAATTTAAATCTATACTCTCCTTTAACCATATAGGGTAACTCTATTGTATCCGATCCCGTTGATCCCAGAACCCCTGCACCTGACAAAGTATAGGTTTTCCATAAAACATCATTTTGATAGACTTTTAATATACCTGAAAATACCCAAGGTTCAAGAGTGTCGGGTTTTACTCTCCAAGTAATCATTCTACCAGATGCACCCCAATCTAAACCTGAATAACCACCACTACCTGGGAAAGTTGTGAGGGGTTTGATTATATTTTCATCATCCTCAGTTGGTGTTTTGTCGAAGTCAACTGAGACATCCTCAGAAGCATCGTAAACAATTCCATTTGCTTCAGATTTCACTACGAATAAAGAAGAAATTAAAATAAAAACTAACAAAAAAGAAGTTAAAAGTTTTTTCAATATAAATCCTCCATTTCTAATGTATAATTAGTACTCCGATAAATTTACCACAATAAGGAAGGGATATATATCAAATGTGTGAAGATAAAACCATAATTGCACCTATCGAGCTGAATTTTCTGTTATTTGTAAATAAAATCTACAATAAGACTTGGTATTCTAATATTAATTGTGAAAACTTTTATGATCATTTTGAAGATAGACTTGAGTTGTTGTGGAATAAAAGAGTTGATTCTTTAATTACTGACAGAACTTATGTGCTAAATGATAGTTTAATTAAAGAGGATATCAATGAATTAATTAATAATGAAAAAGCTGCTGAAACAGTGGTTAAAGAATTTACAAATTTATGGGGTAGTTTACCTCCTCATGGATATGGGAGTCTTATAGAGAGGATTTGCGGGGGATTAAGGATTGAACAGATTAAACAGATAGTCGGAACTGACACTATTAATATTATGATTACATTTGATTCTATTCCATCTAAGTATAAAAGAGAGAATCCCAAATATAAATTGAAGATCCTTCCCTACATGGATTTTTTAAAATATGTTTAAACTTTTTTATATTAGTTTTGGGGATTAGTATTCTTGTAATATTACGCATACCTAAAACCGATGTAAATCCTTATTTAGTGATTTTCCAAATAGATATTTATTCATAGGACGGATTAGGTGAACTCTCAAACCCGGCAAGTCAACGATGTATATTGGATGCATAAAGGCTAAATAGTTGAAAAAGGAAAAAAGTTAGGGGCGGCAAGGGTTGAAGGGAGGGTGACAACTTGTTTTATTCATTTACACCACTCCATGAACTCCACTG
>NZ_JBBOYQ010000004.1:0-6276 GCF_038008225.1 Psychrobacillus sp. FSL K6-4615
ATAATAAGGAGGAATGACAAAATGGCTTTAGTTTTACTTGAGGGAATATTTATGAATGCAGAAATTAAAACTACTACATTCGAAGGTGTTTCAAAAACTGCATTGTATTTAGATATTTATCAAAAGGATTCACCAGTAAAAGATAAGTTAGTTCAATTAAAATCAGATGATTTAGCTTTAATGAAAGTTATAACTGAAAATTACGATTTTGGTTCTGTTATTAATACAAAAGCAACTTTAAGTGCTTATAAAAATCAAACGTACTTTAAATTATTAGAATTTGTAAGTTAAATTCAATGTGTAAAAGAATATTAATAATCTTATCCTCAATCGTAATTGCGTTTACTTCTGTTTATGTAATACCAAGCCAAAAAGCTAACGCTATTGCATTTGCAGGGGTAGTACCGGCAGGAATAACAGTTGGTGCGGGTGTATATGTTACTGCTGCATTAGTAGTTGGTTCTGTTGCTACTGTCGTTGGTATTGAACATGGTGATGAAATCAATGCACATGCACAAAGAGTTTGGGATTCAAGTACTCAATTAGCAAAAGATTCATTAAATGCAAGTATTGATCTAGCAGTTGCTACTGGAAATACATCTGTAGAATTAGGTTCAGATTTCTTAAATTGGTTAAAAGAACAAATAAATCCAATGGCTGCCGAAATCGCAAGTTTTACTTCAGCAAGTGGATTATATAAAGTACAACCTTATGCAGATGGTTCAAAAGAATTCTGGGATTTGCAAGTTTTAGATTCTTCCGGTGCATTCTATGGTGCTACTATTTCCGTTAAATTTACAGATAGACAGAATAATTTGTGGATTTACTTCGGTAATAATAAAGTTTATGACAATTATTTATCAGATACAGATTATGCACAGTTAAAAGGGTTAGCACTTTCAAGTCCATATGGTGCATTTTCAGTTGTATCAGGTAATGCAGGTTCAATTTATTCCGGGATAGATTTTAAGCTAAAGGGTGCTACTGCTGAATTAGATGAAATTTACAATAATGCTGTTTCAAAATTAACAGAATCATGGGAAACAATGAGGGATGCAGGTTTAGTATTACCAGTAGACGGTGCTGTTGGACATGTAGGTGATGTACCAATGTCTAAGTACAATAAAGATGCTGATACCTATACAGGTATTGACGGAAATATCTATAATCCTGCTGACTTAACTTGGTCATTTCCTAAACCTAAAGCAAGACATGGGGAAACTACTGAAGATGGTATTGTTATTCCTGATGGTGTTTATGTTAATAATCCGGCTATTACTGGAAATCCTGCAATTGATAAAATCATTGCTCAAAATCCAGCAATACCAAAAACAATAACTAATATTAATACTGGTGTAACTTATATGGACCCGGCTATTCCAAAAACTGCCCAACCTCCTAAAACACCAACACCTGAAAAACCTTTGGGTACAAATCCATTTAAAGATTTAATACCAATAGCTATCTTGTTAGCATTATTAGACCTTTTGGTTGCGATTCTTATGTATTTAGTACGAATGTTTGAGTTCATTATGCAAATTCCATTTGTTAGTGCAAGACCTATTCCAAACCAAGCATTTCAGTGGTTTAAAGAGTCTACCTTTTTAGGAATAAAACCTTATTCATTGACTATGACATTAGCTAGTTTTTTTGTTGGCTTTGCTGCATTTAAGTCAATAAGGAGGTTATTTCCATAGGAGAAATTGGAGCTTTTTTTACAAGAATATTAGAAGTGATCTATGGGGTTATAAATACTATTACTGGTACAGCTGATAGAATCAATGCTATTAAATTTAATGATGGTGGCATTGTTTTAGATTATCTTGGTTACATGAAATATATTATGGGAACTTCCTTATATACCATGTTTACAAGTATCTTATTAATTTCAATAGGTGTCGCCTTATATACTTATCTTTTAAAAGGGATAGGATATTTAAAGAATGTTTTACCTTGGTGACTGTATAACATGAATTTAAAATGACAGGAGGAAAAAAACATATGTTTAGTGGTTTAACTGTTACCGCAATCACGACTAATGCAACGGACTGGGCAGGAAATTTTGATGGTATCTTACTAGTTGTTGTTGGCATTGGTGTAGCATTTGCTTGTACTCGTTTCGTAAAATCTTTGTTCTTTTAATTAATAGATGGGTATGGCTTCCGACAGCTGTACCCTTCTTTTTTAGAAAGGAAAATAAACAATGCCAACAGATTTGTCAATAATTGAAGCTTATCTAACAACTATAGATTATAACATTATGATAATGATTAATCGAATTGAATTACTAATTGTAATACTAATTTTTATCACTGTTTTATATGTTTTTAACACATTTAGAAGAAGGAGGAATTAACTTTGCCACTTGATTTTATAGTAGACAATGACCTCTTAATGATTTTTGGAAGTATTACTTTAATGGGTGCGATAGCCGTTATTATTATAGAACTTATTAATTTCATTCCTGATTTTATGGCTAGTATATTAAACCGTATGAGAAATAAAACATTATCTGATGAAGCTGATTCTCTCTCGGTTACAGAATGGAATAATGGTCTTGAGCCAAACTTGGAAACATCACTTGATACTAAAAAAGGTTTAAATGAAAATGATTTCTTTAAAAGGTTTGTGAAGCAAAATGAATAGTTTATTAATAGTTGAAAATATAACTTTTGTCATTGCTAGTGCATTTGTGGTTTGTATAATTGCAGGTGTTTTTCAAATGTCTTATTTAATTGAAAAAATGGGTGATGATAAAAAATGAATATGTTTTTTTTATCAATATTACTTGCTACTACAATTCCCTTATATCATATTATTAAACACTCAAAAGGAGACCTATAAAAATGAACTTAGTTGTTGTAACAGATATTGGTGTAGACACTTATAAAAAATGGTCAGATGTAACAAAAAATCATGCTATAGAAAAAAGTGAATTTGTAAAATATGGTGACGATTATGTTGCCTATATGGATGAAGAATCTCATAGAGTTTCAAAAGATATTAAGTTATTAGAAGATGTTGCAAGTCGTGAAATATTTGGAAAGCCTAAAGTTGATACAACCAGCATCTTGTTAAATGCAATTGTAGTCGCAATTGTTATGACCTTAATGTTATAAAAATTAGAAAGGAGAATACCTAATGTTAGATGAAGGAAAGATTGATGACATATTTGGTGAATTTATTCGTAGTGGTACTGGATCAGGTGATGATATTAAGCAGATTTATAATACTTTGCCTTTCTTAAATTTTGAACAACAAAGACAAATAGTATTATTATCTTCTTTAGCTGAAAAATATGATTCACCAGTATTAAGAGAAATAGTAAATAAAGTTGAAGTCATTGCAAAACGAAATAGAAAGACAGGATTTAAATTTACTAGATTAATTGAATCATATTCATTGTATAAGCATTTTAAAGGCTATAGTGCTAACGCAAGAATGGGTGATGATAAAACGTGAAGCTAGGTGTATTTGGACCACAAGGAAGTGGAAAAACGTTATTTGTAATGGTATTGATCCGTTCACTACAAAAGAAATATGGTGGAGTTAAAATCTACACTAATATAAATGCTACTGGTCAAGACATTGAAGTTATTAATGATTTAGGAGAAATACCGTTTCAAGATGGTAAACCTAAAATTTTTGTAATAGATGAAGCTTACTTTACTTTGGATTCTAGGGGGTCATCCAGTAAACAAAATAGGATTTGGTCAAGGGCATTTGCTCTCTTTCGGAAATCTGATATTGTGCTTACTGTCTTTGTTACTCACCGGCCTAGAATGTTAGATGTTAATATTCGTGAACAACTCGATATGGTTTTGATGTGCAGAAAAGAAAAAGATATGTTTTCTTATTTGTTGTTAGATACTCTATCAATGATGACTACACCTATACAAATGCCTAAACATCCTTATATATATAATTTTGCTGATTACGATACAAAAGACTTTCCATTAGCAATATGGACAGAAAAATTACAGGAAAATCCTATTTTCCAATTAATAAAATAAGGATAAGAGAGCCGGGGCGAACTTGTTCGTCTTGGCTTTCTTATCCTATTAATATAAAACCAACCTAAATTTGTTAATTAAATTCTTTTTTGTATTACAAAATAGTATACAGAATGTAATACATTTGATATAATTAGTTTATCAAATAGAGGGGGTTGCAAATTGAAAACAATTTCATTTAGACCACAACCACTAGATAGTTCATTAATAGAACAACTTATTTCTACTGGTAATTACAAAGATACTTCGCATATTATCCGAACTGCGATAATGACACTTGCTCAAAAAGAATTAGGTACTGATGAAGTTACTAAAATTCTTTTAAAAGAGCATAATTTAGGAGGACTTTAAGATTATTGTCGTTAATTGCTAAAACTCTATAGAAGGGGAGGGGACGAGTGTTCGATTTTTTGGTTCTAGTTAATACGAGTTAAGCAACCAAAGACCGCTCACATGCTTTAGCATGTATTACTAGCGATTGGCGAATGCCAATAAGACCGACACAGTAAAACTAATCTTTCAAATGAACGTCAGAAGTAATTTATTTCATTACTAATCGCAAATCCCACACATTTTATTACTGTTTTGAACTTAAAGGGGGTGAGTTCTTGTTTGTGATAATGGAAACAGTTTCTTGGACAGTTGCAGCACTAGGAATAATTTTGATTTTTGTTATTATGTCTACTGATTACATTTCGAATAAGCCTTGATAAAGTGATTAAATAAGATTTTGGGTTCCCTTGGTATATATTACGAAATCACCGTCACCTTTTCAGAAAGGAGAAAATAATGAATGGCATATTAGACGATAAAATTAGGTCAATACGAACAGAACGTTATGCTTGTCAGTCAGTATCAAGAATGGCATTACCTAAAGAAAGAGTATCAATGTGTTTACGTTCTAGAAACGGAGATCATGTATCTGTTCATAGACATAGAAAAACTAATAAGTCATTTTATGGTGGTTTAATGGTTTGTGGTAGTGTTTGGACTTGCCCTGTTTGTGCAGCTAAAATATCAGAAAAAAGACGAGAAGAATTACACCAAGCTTTCACTACACATCAAGATGATGGTGGAAAAATTGCGATGTTAACTTTAACTTTTAGTCATAACAAGTTTGATAGATTGGAAGATTTGATTTTTAAATTTGGACAAGCTACACAAAAATTTATGAGTGGAAAAAGGTATCAAAATATTAGAGAAGAACTAGGTCTGATTGGAAGGGTTAGAGTGTATGAAGTTACTTATGGAGAAAACGGGTTCCATCCACATTCTCATATTGCACTTTTTTATAAAAATGATGTTGATCTAATTAAAATGCGAATTAAAATGTATGAATTGTGGGAAAAAGCTTGTGTAAAAGTAGGCTTAGCAACTAACTTTAAACATGGTTTAGATTTACAATCTGCAGAAAATGCGGAAGATTATTTTTCAAAACATGGTACTTGGTCTATTGAACAGGAATTAAGTAAATCGCATATTAAAAAAGCAAAAAATGGTTCACTCTCACCATTTGATTTTCTAAGAATATATTTAACTACTGGAGATAAAAAGTATTTAAAATTATTTCAAGAATATGCAAAATGTTTTAAAGGAAAAAGACAGATTCAATGGTCCCAAGGTTTAAAAAAGAAGTTTATTTTAGAGGAAAAATCAGACGAAGAATTAGCTAAAGAGAAATTAGAAGAAGCTGATTTATTAGGTCTACTCGATTTTGAAGAATGGAAATATATTTTAAGAAATGATTTACGTTCAAAATTACTTGATAATGTAGAGAAATATGGATTTGATATTGGTCTACATATTACAATAAAAAAAGAATCTTCAAGCGACGAAGATTCCAGGGCATTAGAAATATAGCATATTTCGTTTTTTATATTATACAATATATTGTTTAACTTTAGAAGTCTTATGTATTTAAGGCTTCTTTTTTATATTTATATGTTATCGTTTATTAAAAAACTATTAAGGGGAATTTTTTTAATGAGGATTGATAAAATGGGACGAAAGAGAAAAAAATTAATAGAAAAGTCTACATCTATTATTTTTAGAATTGACAATGAAACTCTATTTAAATTATGTGATATCTTACAAATTAAATATGATGAGAACGCGGAAATATTGGATGATAGTACAAAAAATGCCTTAAATGTTGAAATTAAGAAAATAGTCCATGAATTTGTAAAATAAGTATTGCTTTTTGTCTATTTTTTTTTTATGATTAATAAGAACAAATAAGCAGTACCAAATAAGTGTTCGCATA